>DAMDNS010000013.1:0-11437 GCA_032083605.1 Ureibacillus sp. | reverse complement strand
ACCCCATGAAGTACTTCTCAACCGTTTAACGCCACTCAAAAGTGCTTCATCAACCCCATGAAGTACTTCTCAACCGTTTAACGCCACTCAAAAGTGCTTCATCAACCTCATGAAGTACTTCTCAACTGGTTAACGACACCCGAAAGTGCTTCATCAACCCCATGAAGTACTTCTCAACCGATTACTGCCACTCAAAAGTGCTTCATCAACCCCATGAAGTACTTCTTAAACAGTTACTGCCACTCAAAAGTGCTTCATCTGCCTTATGAAGTACTTCTCAACCGGTTAGTGCCAACCGAAAGTGCTCCATCAACCTCATGAAGCACTTCTAAACCGTATACTCCCACCTGAAAGTTCATCCTGCCTTTCTACTCTTTTCCTAGCACGTTTCATCCCCCTAATGAAAAGCATCACTTGCTTACTTTTACTTTAAATCCTAAAGAAAAGCCTTCCTGTCAGTCTACAGGAAGGCTTCTTACATTTTGGTTGAATATGCTAAACTTTTTGTATGTTGCTAGATTAGTTTAAAATTTTGATTCGTACTTTTTTACGGCCCCAGCTATTTGCTTGTGATTCTGAGCCTATAAATACGTCGATTTTATTTCCTTTAATGGCACTGCCTTTGTCGGCAGCAATGGCATTTCCGTAGCCTTCCACCCATACTTTTGATCCTAATGGAATCACGCTTGGGTCGACTGCAATGACTTTCATACCATCACTTAAAGCTAAACCAGTTGCTGTTACACCCGAGCAGCCTGAACAGCCTGCTGTGTATGCAGTTGCTGTTACATAAAATTCTTTGCTGCTTGAAGAGGAACCAGAACTTTTACTACGCGAAACAGCAGCTGTTACAACCTTTGTTCCAACGGCTACTACTTTGGTAGTTGGTTTTTCGATCACTTCTTCAGATGTCAGCACTTTTTCTACTACTTGACCATTCTTTTTCGTAAGCTGGTAAGTGCGAGCAACTTTCCCTTTCTCGCCTTGTGTTATTACTTTTTCTTTCCCTTTTAGCAATGAAGAGTCTGATTTCTTTTCTACTGCGAAACCAATAGATTCTTCCACTACATCGGTAACCTTTTCTACGCGAACAACTGTGATTCTATCTTCTGGGACAATAACTTTCTCCAGACCATTTTCAACACGATCAAACTCATTAAGCTGAATTCCCTGTTGTTTCAAAAAGTTAGCGACCGTAGTCGAAGTGGACCAAACTTGTCTTTCTTCTAAACCATCGACAAGCGTTAACTGAAACGCCTTTTGAATATCAATTTGGTTAGTCTCGCCTACTTCTGCGTCCAGAGCTGCCGATAATTTATCATGCTCTGTTACTTCGATATTTGCTTCCGCCAAAATGTTCTTCACTTTACTTTCAGTTGTCCATACTTTTGACTGACTTCCGTCAACTGAAATTGTTACTTCTCTTGCTTGTTCCCAATCAATCGTCATACCATCAACGATTTTTGTATTCAGTGAGGGTGATACTTTATCATATTGAGTGATTGCGATCCCTTCTGCTTCTAGAAGATCGCCTACTGTATTTGCGTGAGTTAATATTTCTTCTTCTTTTCCGTTTGCATTAACGACCACCGATTCCTTGGTGACTTGAAATACTACGAATGAAACTACTGAAACAAACAGAATAAGTGATATCACACCTACCACTGTTTGCTTACTCCTCAATGATCCTCGGAACAAGTTTTTCATGGAAATTTTAGACATGAAAAAACGCCTCCTTAGCACTCGTTGGATTATACGGACTACTTTTCTAGCTGTCAACCAATTTTGCTTTTTTAAAAAATAGACCATTTAAACGAACTCTTCCTAAACGCAGTATTGGAGGCGTTTAGGAAATCTATTCATCGAGATTAAAAAATTTAATAGCATTTGAGGTTGTCGCTTGTGCAACTTCATCAATAGATAGCTCTTTTTGACGAGCAATTTCTTCAGCAACTAATGGCACGTAAGACGGTTCATTACGTTTTCCTCGGTAAGGATGTGGCGCTAAATAAGGAGCGTCTGTTTCAATCATTAAATACTCCAGAGGAATTTCTTTCGCTACCTCTTTTGGCATACGAGCATTTTTAAATGTAACAGGGCCGCCTAAACTAATCATGAAATTCATATCAATGCATTCACGAGCAGTTTCTACACTACCACTGAAGCAATGCATGACACCTCCTACAGAGGCTGCATTTTCTTCACGTAATATTTTTACAACATCACCCGTTGCTTCGCGATTGTGAATAATAATTGGTAGTTTTAATTTTTGTGCAAGATGAATTTGCTTTCGAAATAGCTCTTGCTGCACAGCTTTTGGTGATTTATCCCAATAATAATCCAAACCAGTTTCGCCAATACCGACAACTTTTGGATGGGCGGCTAGTTGTTCGATCCACTCTAAATCCTCCGGAGTGCAATCAATTGCATCAACAGGATGCCAACCAATTACCGCAAAGATAAATTCATATTCATCTGCTAGCTTCATTGCTCTTTCGATTGTTTTTCGATCAAAACCAACGACTACCATTTTTTCAACTTTCGCTTCAATTGCTCTCTCGATTACTTGCTGTAAATCTTCATCATATTGATCTGCGTTTAAATGGACATGTGTATCTATAAACATAACGATTTCTCCTAACTTATTGTATTGGATTAAAAC
Organism: Ureibacillus sp.; assembly: GCA_032083605.1. GTDB lineage: Bacteria > Bacillota > Bacilli > Bacillales_A > Planococcaceae > Ureibacillus. The sequence goes on along the minus strand of DAMDNS010000013.1, from coordinate 8,775 downwards.
ATTTCTTAGTTGACAATCAAATTACAGAATTATTACAAGGTAAAAGATTTATGTCACAAATCACATCAATTAATGTGTTTTTTAGTAAGATTTCCCTATTTCGACATATTATTTTTGCGAATTCATTATTATAATATAATTTTTTAGGTATAAAGACTTCGTGTGAAAAGCCTGTTGAACGCAGTTTGTCCAACAGGCTTGCCATTTATCAATGATTATTTTACTTTTGCACCGTTTTCTAGTTTTGGATCCACTGTTGCAAGTGTTAAAACACCATCATGCGATCCGGCTAAAATCATACCTTGCGAAAGCTCACCACGCAGTTTTACTGGTTTCAGGTTTGCCACAACGATTACTTTTTGCCCGACTAATTCTTCGGGTTTATAATATTGCGCAATTCCTGATACAACCTGGCGTTGTTCATATCCAAGGTCAACCTGAAGCTTTAATAATTTATCCGCTTTTGGAACGGGTTCGCATGCTGTAACAGTTGCCACTCGCAAGTCCACTTTCATAAAATCATCAATAGAGATTTCAGGTACTTCCGGTACTTCTACCTCTGTATTTTTCTCTTCTTCTTGAGGTGTTTTTACAGACCCTCTCATCTGTTCACGTATATAACCTACTTCTATTTCAACATCTAAGCGTGGGAAAATCGGTATTCCTTTTTCTACCACTTTCGTATTTACTGGAATAGTATTTCCGAATGTTTCAATTGTTTCCCAATTCAGATGAGTCGCGTTTAACCCTAATTGTTCGACAATTTGCTTAGGTGTCGACGTCATAAACGGTTGTAACATGACTGCAATTTGGCGTAAACTTTCAGCTAAGTGATACATTACAGAAGCAAGCTTGCCTTTATTTTCCTCATCTTTTGCTAAAACCCATGGCTGAGTCTCGTCGATATACTTGTTTGTACGAGATACAAGAGACCAAACGTCCGATAGCACAACACTAAATTGCATTTTCTCCATATTTTTCTCATAGATTAAGCGTGTTTCTTTAGCATGTGTACTTAAAATAGCGTCAAATTCTGTTTCAACTAGGTTTTCTGTTGGAATAATTCCATCAAAATATTTATTCATCATGGATACAGTACGATTCAGTAAATTCCCTAAATCATTTGCTAAGTCAAAGTTTGTACGCTCAACAAAGGATTCTGGTGAAAATACACCGTCTGAACCAAACGGAAGCTCGCGAAGAAGGAAGTAACGTGTCGCATCTAGTCCATAGCGTTCGATTAACATTTCTGGATAAACAACATTTCCTTTAGATTTCGACATTTTCCCATCTTTCATCATAATAAAACCGTGAGCAAAAACCTTTTTCGGCAATGGCAAATCTAAAGCCATTAAGAAAATTGGCCAGTAAATTGTATGGAAACGGACAATATCCTTCCCAACGACATGCACATCAGCAGGCCAGTACTTATTGAATAATTCCTCATTATCCGAGCCGTAGCCTAAAGCTGTAATATAATTTGTTAAGGCATCCACCCATACATAAATGACATGTCTTGGGTCACCTGGCACTTTAATACCCCAGTCAAATGAAGTACGGGAAACGGACAAGTCTTCTAATCCAGGTTTAATGAAGTTGTTGATCATTTCGTTTTTACGTGATTCAGGCTCAATGAATTCAACATTTTCTTCATAGTATTGCAATAACCGTTCAGAGTATTTCTTCATATTAAAGAAATAAGATTCTTCTTTTACTTTATGAACAGGTCGTCCACAGTCCGGGCAATTTCCATCCTCTAATTGAGTTTCTGTGTAAAAGGATTCGCAAGGCGTACAGTACCAGCCTTCATACTCCCCTTTATAGATATCTCCATTGTCTAAGAACTTCTGGAAAATCTCTTCTACACTTTTAGTATGGCGTTCTTGTGTAGTTTGAATAAAATCATCATAGGAAATATCCATCATAGACCACAGCTTCTTGGCGCTTTCAGCAATTTCATTTACATATTCTTGCGGATGCTTGCCAGCTTCAGCAGCCTTTTCTTGAATTTTTTGCCCATGCTCGTCCATTCCTGTTAAAAATCGTACATCATAGCCTCTTAATCGCTTATAACGAGATATTGTATCTGACGCGACTGTAGTGTAAGCGGTACCGATATGAAACTTACCACTTGGATAATAAATTGGGGTTGTTATATAAAATGTATTCTTTTCGTTCACGAAACCGTCCTCCATTGTCAACTGTATAATGTTTATTTTATCGAAGTAAGAAAATTGTTTCAATGAAAGAATATTATTACAGAAATTTGTCGAAAAATAGCAATAGTAAACAGTGTAAATTTACCGGAACTTTCAAACTATATTTTTCGTTCCATAATAATAATCTCCAAATAATGCTGTTTATACTTAAATAAACCTCATTTATCTATAATAATGTTCACAATCTATTCACATCAAGTTTTAACCAAATAATACTAAATAATTGACGTTTATGGGATTACTTGGTATGATTCTAATCAGAGGCAAAAGATGTCGAATTTTGACGAATTAGAAAATATAATATACAACATATAGGAGGAAATATTGTCATGAAATCAACAGGTATCGTTCGTAAAGTCGATGAATTAGGACGTGTAGTTATTCCTATTGAACTTCGCCGTACACTAGGAATTGCAGAAAAAGATGCATTGGAAATTTACGTTGATGACGATAAAATCATTCTGAAAAAATACATGCCCAACATGACTTGTGCTGTAACTGGTGAAGTTTCTGATCAGAACTTCCGTCTAGCTGGTGGAAAATTAATTTTAAGTCCAGAAGGCGCTGACATTTTAGTAAAAGAAATTCAACAACACTTCTCTAAATAATAGATAAGAAAGCATGATTCTTTCTCTACTTCTTGCGAGGATCATACTCCTTACTAAAAGTGGACTTAACAATAAAAAGCATTGCTATTTTTAATTCGATTAAATAGCAATGCTTTTTATTTTTCATCTTTGATTATTTATACCAAACTCCAAGTTCTATTAATTAACTAAACATGATATTCTTGATAAACGTCTCGTTTTGCCAAGCCTCTAAGTTTAGCGACTTCCTTTATGGCATCCTTTGAACTCATTTGATTTTCTTCTATTAAATGGTTAACATGCTCTACAATAGATAGGCTTGCCCAGTATGCCGCTTCTTCTTCTTCGTCTCCCCCGTTTAGATTCCCCTCTAAAATTACACAAAACTCGCCACGGATTTCGTTTTCAGTCGCCCAATTGATGGCATCTGAAATGGTACCGCGCAAAAATTCTTCAAATTTCTTCGTTAGTTCTCGCGCTAATACAATTTGACGATTTCCTAATACAAGCTCTAAATCCTTCAGTGTTTCCTTTAATCGATGAGGTGCCTCATAAAAGATCATTGTCTCTTCCCGTTTAGCTAATTTCTCAAGCTGTAATCGACGCTCTTTTTTCTGGCGATTCAAAAACCCAAAGAAATAAAATGGCTGTGGTGTAATTCCAGATGCGATCAATGCAGTTAGGGCAGCATTTGCACCAGGTATCGGAACAACCGCGAAATCCTCTTCAATCGCTTTCACAACTATATCAGCACCTGGGTCGGAAATACAAGGAAGGCCGGCATCGCTTACCAAGGCTACTGATTTCCCGTCTCTCAAATAACCCAGCAGCTTCTCTCCGCCATATTCCAAGTTGTGCTCGTGATAACTCACAAGAGGTGTTTGAATATCGAAATAATTGCACAGCTTTTTGGTATTCCGTGTATCTTCAGCTGCAATCACATCCACCTCTTTTAAGATACGTAATGCACGTACTGTCATATCCTCTAAATTTCCTATTGGTGTTGCCACTAAATATAAGCAACTTCCCTGTTCATGCTGACTGCTCTTCTGTGATTTCATCCTTTCGCTCCTTCAATATACTTCAATTTTTCACTTCGCTTTAATTGTTTAAATGCATATTCTGCACGCATGGCCTCTTGCTTGGTCTCAAAGGTTTCATGATACACACACTTCACCGGTCGATGTGCTTTCGTATATTTGGCACCCTTTCCGGCATTATGCGTTTCAACTCGTTTTTCAAGATTATTTGTATAGCCTGCATACAGGGATTGATCAGCGCATTCCAATACATAAAAGAAATGATTATTTTTTGTCTCCATAAAGAATCTCACTCACTTCTTCCGTATATTCATTGTTCTCATTATATACGTATAGTGGAGGTAAAACCTTTAAGTCAGGTTTCCCATCCTTGATTCCCTCTATTAATAAAGTATTTGCTTCCTTACCGAATTTCGGGTAGACAAAGCGAATTCGTTTTGGCTCAAGACGATTTGCGCGCATTGCCGTTACAATATCCAAGAGTCTTCCTGGACGATGTACAAAGGCCGCCTTTCCACCCTGTTTTAGCAATTTACTTGCTGACTCAATTGCTTCATCGAGTGTAAGATGGAGCTCATGACGAGCAATAGCATAATGCTCGCTCAAGTTTTTATCGCTTAGTTCATGTGCTAAAAAATAAGGAGGGTTACAAGTTACGGCGTCGTACTTTTCGATACCTAGCTGAGGTGGCACCGTCTTTACATCTCCAAGAACCATCTTAATCTGATTTTCTAGTCCATTATATTTTACGCTGCGTTCAGCCATATCGAAGAGTCGCTCTTGTAATTCCACACCAGTGATTTCAGCTTTTGTTCGGGCACTTAGAAACAATGGAATTACGCCATTTCCTGAACAAAGGTCGACAATTTTCCCCCTATTTATAGGGACATTGACAAACCTCGATAATAATACTGCATCTAAGGAAAAAGAGAAAACGGAAGGACTCTGTATGATTCTTAAATCCTCTGCCAATAAATAATCCAGCCGCTCATCTTCTTTTAACCATTGTTCCATAAAAATACCTCCTCATAAAGCGCTTTGTAACGGTGCATAGTTATCTAACTTAAATGATTTTCAATTGTGTAAGTATAATCCGTTTTAAGCCACTTTTTTAACCAAGCTACTTATCTTCTCACTTTTGGCTATTTCTTAAATTCATTTTCTCTAATCATTGTACTATTAAATATGGATAAATTAAAAAATTATACAAAAGAAAAGGCTGAAAACCACATAACGCGGTATCAGCCTTTTACTTTAAGAGAGAATTTATGCATTTTGTTTATTTAAAAACGATAGGCAAAATAAACAATCTTCACCTTTTCGAGAACCGCCAAAATGTACATGGCAAACATGGAACCCTTCCTGGTATAGACGCGCTAAATTATCATATCCCTCTCCGATATCTAATAAGCTCACTTTCTCCTCAATACTACTCTCATCTGTAGAATCTGTAGATAAAAGCTCTTCTAGACGTCTACGTAGGTGAAGGTTTTCCGTTTGAATTGCTTGATGATCTTCCACCATATGTGCAACAAATTTTTTCAAATCATTGTATTGTTGCTGTAGCGATTCGAGCTGTTGTTCGAATTCCATAACAGTATCTAAGAAATTACGGTCCTTCACTAGATAGCCACCCCATTGTTTATCTATATCAAATTCTTCTCACATTCAATAATTTCTTCTAATGTGTATTCCACAGTACGCAACTGCTCTTCCAGGAAGACTTGAATTAATCGTTCTAATACATTAATGCCCACAACTTTACCAGTGCCATCGGGAGTCATTGTCGAATCACCAATATCAGGCATCCCTACCTTGGCATTTTCATAATCATCATTTTCATACTTAAGACAGCACATAAGACGACCACAAAGTCCCGATATTTTTGTTGGATTTAATGATAGATTTTGGTCCTTCGCCATTTTAATCGACACTGGATCAAAGTCACCTAAAAATGTCGAACAGCATAGCATTCTACCACAAGGACCAATTCCTCCGAGCAGTTTTGCCTCATCGCGTACACCAATTTGGCGTAGCTCAATCCGTGTACGGAAAATGGAAGCTAAGTCTTTAACTAACTCCCTGAAGTCAACTCTGCCTTCAGCTGTGAAATAAAAGATAATCTTATTTCGATCAAATGTATACTCAACATCAACAAGCTTCATTTCCAGCTTGTGTTCACTAATTTTAGTACTAGCTAGTTCAAAAGCTCGTTGTGATTCAAGCCTATTTTCATCTACTTGGATACGATCACGTTCATCAGCTGGGCGTAATACTTGTTTTAGTGGCAAAACAACATCATTTTCCCCTACCTGTTTCATAGGAACGACAATCTTTCCATATTCGACCCCTCTTGCTGTTTCTACTATGACATACTGCCCTTTTTCCAGTAGAAAATCACCGGGGTCAAAATAATATATTTTACCCGCTTTTTTAAAGCGAACTCCTACTACATTATACAAATGTATACCCCTCCTGCAGATTAAGCATTAACTGCTCCATCAAAAGCGACCGATTCATATTGCGCTGCAAATTTTGTCTAGCCTGTAAAATTGCTTGCAATTGATTAGACAGACGATCATAAGTTGTGTGTAGCGAGATTTCCTTCCAGCTTTGCAGCATATCTGGATATGTACAAGAGCTTTGTGGATTTGCCTTTATAGCTACAATATCACGATATGCGAAGAGTAGTAAATCTAAGGCTCGTTCGATTTCCTCTTTTTCCTTAAAGGAAACTAACCAATCTTCATACACAACTAATAATGCCTCATGGACATTTTTTCTAACTGTCTCTACTAATTTTAACACTGTTTTTCTTGCATGTGCAAACTGCTCATCATGCGCTAACGAAATCGCCGTTTCTATGTCATTTGTCAACATACTGACTGTACACGCCATTGAAAAGGTTATACCCTGTTCCTGAAGCTGCTTTAATAAAATATCTCTTGGAATAGTAGCAAATTTTATATGCTGGCAACGCGACTGAATCGTAGGTAAGATGGCCTGATAGTTTTCTGTTATTAAAATGGCCGTCACATTTCCCTCTGGCTCTTCTAAAAATTTTAGTAATGTATTTGCGGAAGCTGTATTCATCTTGTCTGCATGATGAAGGACATAAATTTTACGCCCCTCCTCCATGCTCGTTTTCGTCATTCCGGAAATAAGGTCTCGAATTTGGTCGATTTTTATAAACTGTCCGTCTGGTTCTAATTGCTTTACATTCGGATGATTTCCGGTATCAATGCGTTTGCAATTTCGACATGTTTCACATGGAACATTTTTCGACGGGTTCAGACATAATAGTAGTTTTATGAAGAACTTTGAAATATCTTGTTTTCCTGTCCCTTTTTCACCATCAAATATGTACGCATGACCGGTTCTTTCTTTCTCAAAAATCGTTTGTAACTGCTTCATTACTACGGGTTGTAACACCTTTAGTTCTTCCACACTTTCTACCAATTAGTTCACCTTTTTCTCTTAACGTAACATTCAGGAAAATGAATCTAAATCTTCCATTTCTACTTTTCTTAGAAAAAACCCCGTGCCCCACTACAAAAAAGTAAGTAGACACGGGTTTTACATATATAAATTAATTAACAATCCTTTAATTTCGCCTATTTTATCAAGCAAATCGATGGAATTTTTTTCTTCACTTAAAATATCCTGCGCTAGTTCTACTAATCGTTCGTCAATAGTTTCGACAATTTTCAGGCGACGCCCTTCTCCAAAGCGATTCCATGTATGAGATTGCTTCATATCAAGGCCATATTCAACGGCTTCCTGTAAGAAACGTTTGATTAGCATTTTAAAACGAGTCAATTCACGCAGGTTACGAGACCTTGCAACACGATCGCCAGCTGCAGAAATATCACCCATTAATCTTGTTAGCTGCTCTGTTTGCAGCTTAGTGCCTTGTTTCACAAGCACTTCACCAAAGCGATTTCCTGATTGGTTCGGTTGTTTTATATCATGATGATTCGTTTTTAAACCTACACGTAAATCTTGATTTATCTTCAATACCTTTCGCCTCCACCTAATCAAAAAACCAAGCAGCAAGCTGTCTAAAGGTTCTTTAATCTAGACATGCGCCATGGTTAAACCTTATTAAAAATCCTATTATATAAATTCTACATTAAATTACCGAATGAATTATAGAAAAGTTTATGTTAAATAAGGTTAAAAATGGTGGAACTGTTCGATAGGCAATACAAATACTGTGGCTCCCCCAACTTCAACTTCAATGGGATAAGGGATATAAGAGTCTGCATTTCCACCTAAGGGCGAAACAGGTGATACCATCTGCTCGCGGGAACGACAATTATCTCGAATAATATCAAGCAATTGAGGAATCAAAGCATCCTCTGCTCCAACGAGAAAGGTTGTATTTCCTGAACGTAAGAAACCACCAGTACTTGCTAATTTTGTTGCACGAAAATTATTTTTTGTTAACGCGCTAGACAAACGGTTACTATCTTGGTCCTGAACGACTGCAACAACTAACTTCATCCGCACTCACTCCCATATATTGAATTGGTGTTTATATTATAGCATACAAAATAGCCTTCTTCATTTACTTTTCTCTAGCGACTCACATATCAGACGCCAGACATCTTCTACTACATTCTCCACAGACTGATCGGCATTTATTACTTTAATTCTATTAGGGTAACGTTTTACTACTTCATGATAACCTTCCCTAACCTTTTCATGAAATGATAAGCTCTCAACATCAAGTCTATTCAATTCACGCTCATTGTGTGCATGAATTCGGGCTAGTCCCACGGCAGGATTTAAATCAAATAAAATCGTTAAATCCGGCATGCGTTTCCCAATCGCAAATTCATTTATGGATAATACCTCATCCATGCCAATTCCCCGAGCATAACCTTGATAGGCTAACGAGGAATCGATAAAACGATCACATAACAC
>DAMDNS010000012.1:8349-17265 GCA_032083605.1 Ureibacillus sp. | reverse complement strand
CGTACGATTGTAGGGAAGGGGTGCGGTCCCATTGCCGAGCCCAAAATGTAATGGGTATCGTCGATATTCGTTACCCAGTGCCGTAATGCTTCATTTACTGCATCCTTTAATGTAGCGGAGCCTTTATCGACCGCTACGACCTTTGTTCCGAGTAGCTCCATACGGAAAACGTTTAGTGCCTGGCGTTTCACATCCTCGGCTCCCATATATACGATACATTCAAGATCCAAAAGGGCACAGGCTGTCGCAGTGGCAACACCGTGCTGGCCAGCACCAGTTTCAGCGACAATTTTATTTTTCCCCATGCGCTTTGCAAGGAGTGCTTGCCCAAGAGCGTTATTAATTTTATGGGCACCGGTATGGTTAAGATCTTCACGCTTTAAGTAGATTTTTGCACCCTCACATTCCTGCGTTAAACGTTCTGCAAAATAAAGAGGGGTTTCGCGACCCACATAGTTTTTTAAATAATAGTGAAGCTCATCCTGAAAAGCTTCATCATTTTTCACTTTGTCATAGGCCTCATCTAATTCTTGCAGTGCTGTCATTAACGTTTCAGGAACAAACTGTCCACCGAAACGACCAAAACGTCCTTTTACTTCAGTTGTCATCTGATTCACTCCTTATTGACTCTTCAAAACGGGAGCCATGATTTTATTTCACTCCGCTTGTTGCGGCCCTTGTGTTCGTTGCAGCTTTTAAAAATTGTTTAATGAGCTCACTATCCTTACAACCGTCCTTCTCGACACCACTTGATACATCAACCCCGAAAGGCTGAACCTCGGCAATGGCCCGGGCTACATTTTGACTATTCAGCCCACCTGCTAGAATGACACGCTGCTTTGGAATGGAAAGCTGTTCAAGTAATGACCAATCGAATACCTCGCCGCTTCCACCTGCATAGTCGGTACCAGGAGCGTCGAAAAGGTAGTAATCGACATTGTAGTGACTGGCTTTTTCCACATCTTCAACACCGCGAATTGAAATCGCCTTAATGGAAGGGTAGCCCAAATTAGCAATAAATGTAGGGGTCTCGCTTCCATGATATTGAACGTAATCAAGACCTGCTTTTTCAACCGCTTCACGAACTTCTCGCTCAGTCGGGTTTACGAAAACACCCACCTTTTTTACATGGGAGGGAATCAGCCTGGCTAGTTCGCTTGCACGGTCAATAGATAATTGTCTTTTACTTGGAGCGAACATGAAGCCAATCCATGTAGCTCCCGCAGTGACGGCGGCTAGAACATGCTCTTCCTCCTTTAGCCCACAAATCTTTACCTTCACCATGCTACTTCACGTCCTTTACAAGGGAAGGAAGAGGCACTTGCAACCCGCGCAAGGCTTCCGCAACATTTCCGCTTACCATTAAGGATTCACCAACTAACACGCCGCGCGCACCCGCTTTTGCAACTCGTTCGGCATCCTGGGTATTCCAGATGCCACTTTCGCTAATGAAAACGATATCCTCGTGGGCATTAATTTTATCTGCTAATTTTTCGGTTTGAACAAGGTCCAAGTCGAAGGTCTTTAGATCACGATTGTTCACTCCGATAATCTTTGGATGAATTGCTAAAGCGCGGTCCAGCTCCGCTTCGTTATGAACTTCAACTAGCACATCAAGCCCTAAAACACTGGCATATGTGTAAAATGCTTTTAATTTTTCATCTGAAAGAGCCGCAACAATCAATAAAATCACGGAAGCCCCGGCAGCTTTCGCATAATCAATTTGTATCTCGTGTACAATGAAATCCTTGTTCAATATCGGGATATCCACATGATTGGCAATATCCGCCAAATCCTGGAAGGAGCCCTTGAAATATTTATCTTCCGTCAAAACGGAAATACATGCAGCCCCGGCCAGTTCATATTTCTTCGCCTGTTCAACAGGGTTTGCTCCCGCATTGATCAGCCCTTTGGAGGGAGAGGCACGTTTCATTTCTGAAATGACTTGAAGCGTACCGGCTTTTCTTAACGTTTCATATAAAGAAGGGCGTGATTTTCGCTCCACTTCAAATGCTGGCTCATTTTCAAGAAGGGAAGGGATGAGTGTGGCTTTATAGTCTAAAATTGTTTGTAAAATTGTCATTATACGGCGCGCTCCTTTAAAATGTTTTGGCTGTATTCAACGACAGCCTCCAGCTTAGCCAATGCTTTCCCGGATAAAATACTGTCACGGGCCAGTTCGACGCCAACTTCTACAGAAGTCACACTGCCGCTCGCAAATAAGGCAAGACCAGCGTTCAATAAAACCGCATCGAAATAGGCACTTTGTTTTCCATTTAACAACTCTCTTAAAATGATGGCATTCTCTTCAGGCGCTCCACCGCGTAATGCAGTTACCGGTGCAGATGTTAAACCAAGCGCTTCAATATCGACGGAAAAAGATGTAATCTCGCCATTATCCAGAAGAGCAAATGTATTCTCCTGGTCTAGAGAAGCTTCATCCATTCCTTGGGTGCCGGAAACTACGACTGCACGCTCACGACCTAAAATACGAAGAGCTTTCGCATAATCGTGAACAAATTCAGGACGATTAATGCCAACAAGCTGTGTAGTTAAATTGGCTGGATTGGTTAACGGGCCAACCATGTTAAAAATCGTCGGTTTTCCAATTGAGCGACGAATTTCGCCGATTCGTTTTAATCTTGGATGTACATTTGGCGCAAAAAGGAAGGTAATACCTGTTTTGTTCAATAAATCAACCGAATCTTCATTGGTGAAATCAGTATGAATGCCCAAAGCCTGCAAAACATCCGAGCTTCCAGAGCTGCTCGAAATTTTGCGGTTCCCATGCTTTACAACTGAAACACCAGAAGCTGCTAGAACAAAGGCGGATGTCGTACTAATATTGAAGCTTTGTAAACCGTCACCACCTGTTCCGCAATTATCAAGATAGTTGCCTTCTGTTAGGTTTAACGGAAGGGCGTAGGATTTCATAACCGTTGCCAGAGCCGCAATCTCTTCCGTCGTTTCACCTTTTTGGCTTAAGGCAATTAAAAAATCCGCAATTGCTTCTTTTGGCGTCTCCTCATTAAAAACTAATTCGGCAGCCGCAAGCATTTCCTCATAGGGTAAATTTTTATGTTCCTTTACATGGCTTGTGAAAGAGTGAATTGTCATGGTTTTTCATCCTCCTAAAAATTTTAGAAATAATAGCAGGTCAGAATTAGACAATAAAAAAGTCCTCTACAAAAGGAAATTCCTTTTGTAGAGGACGATAGATACCGCGTTGCCACCTCTGTTGAAGTACTTGCATACTTCCACCTTGGCGTGTTTTCACTTTAGAACAAAAACATCAAAAGCCAAAACACTTCCTTGTAACGTAGGAAAAACGTCAACTAACGAACGCTAGCTGCTCTCATAAGGCCCATTCACGATTTTGCCCGCACTAGTTTTCACCAACCACTAGCTCTCTAAAGCGTTCAATTATCGCTACTCTTCTTATTCATCAATTTATCTAAGCTATTCTCATCTCATCTAAACTCTGCTTTGCTCAAACGGTGGCCGTGCTCCCACAGCCTACTACCGTATCCGAACAATTAGTTAAATAGAATTGTAGACGGAATTCCTCGTTTTGTCAATGTATTCTGACAAATAGAATTGTGACAAAATAAAAAACCGAGAGCAAAAAAAGTAGGCCATTATTATAGGAAAACATTCCAATAATAAAAGTACATTTTTACCCTCGGTTGAAGAATTAGATTAAATCCTTGAAGTTTAATCGTTTATTTAAAAGATGCATAATCGGCACCCCAATAGCCAATACAGCGAATTCACCAATTGCACAAGTAAGCCATGTCCACAAGAATGGTAATTCAAGTGCGAGATTTAATTCAAACGCGATTATAAACATTGTACACGTAAATAAGAACGTGTTGATCACTAATCGCAGCAATGTATTTTTGACAAACTTGCAAATTAGAATAAAGATTGCAAGTGTAATAATCGAGTGGCCAACGCCGAACACTAGATCATAAACGCCAAGTGGCGAGAAAAGATTGGAGATAAATACACCAATAACGATTCCTAGCATATAGCGCGGGTTAAACGCTACTAGATGATTGAACATCTCGGAAACGCGGAATTGAATTTCCGTAAACCCAAATGGAGCAACTAACATAGTAACAGCAATGTAAAGGGCTGCAATAATCCCTGTTGTTGCCAAAAATTTTACCTTCATAATTCATTTCTCCTTAGTTTTTTTTCGTGGGAGGTTCTCGAACCACGTAAAAAGAGCACAGAAAATTATACTATTATACTTTTAGAAATATGTCAAACTCGAGTGATACTTTAGCAGTCAGCAAAAAATGCTTTTATGACAGAATACGAGGAATGTCGAAAAGTTGTCACAGGAAATTTATTTTACTAATATAGCGATTTTTGAGGTTTAACTATGTACTTCAGCGGTTTAAAGCGACAAATTATTTTGGTAGGAGAGATATTTTGATTTTGTTAATTTCAGAACATTCCAAAAGTTATTGACTATCAAAATGGTTCAATGTAATATAATCGACAAACTCAATTTTTTTGAATAATAAAATAGATTAGAATATTTATTCAAAAAGAGACAGGTAATTAGAGAGAAGAATTAGGGGGAAACAACATGAAAAATAGTACGAAAAAGCTTTCGTTCTTACTATTTGGACTGGTACTGTTATTGGCTGCATGTGGTGGAGGCAGTGAAACATCATCAAGCGAATCTACAGATGATTCAAGTACTGGAACAACGGAAGAAGGAAAAACATTTAAAGTAGGAATTACACAAATCGTGGAGCATCCATCATTGGATGCTGCAACAGAAGGATTTAAAGCAGCATTGGAAGAGGCTGGTTTAAATGTGGAATTTGTTGAAGAGAACGCACAAAACGATCAAAGCATGAATATGACAATTGCCCAAAACTTAGTAAACGATGGCGTGGATTTAATTTTCGCGAATTCGACTCCATCAGCTCAAGCAGTAAAAGGGGCAACATCAGATATTCCAATTATTTTCACATCGGTGACAGATGCAGTTGGATCGGAGCTTATCGATTCAATGGAGGCACCAGGTGCTAATGTAACAGGTACTGTGGATTTACATCCAGATACAATCGCAAACACTGTAGCCTTTTTAAAGGATCAGCTGGGAGCGAAAAAAGTAGGTACGGTTTATAACACAGGGGAACAAAACTCTGTAGCTCAAATCGAACAAGTAAAAGGTTTATTGGATGAAGCAGGCATCGAATTAGTGGAAGCAGCCGTTTCTACTTCGGCTGAAGTAAAGCAAGCGACTGAATCCTTAATCGGTAAAGTGGATTCGTTATATATTATCACTGATAACACAGTAGTATCAGCATTGGAATCAGTAATTGACGTTGCCAATGCCAACCAACTTCCTGTAATGGTAGGGGAATTGGATTCTGTTGAACGTGGCGGATTAGGTGCTTATGGCTTTGAATACTACGATATCGGCTATGAAGCTGGTGAAATGGCTGTGAAAATTCTAAACGGTGAGGCAACTCCTGCAGAAACTCCAGCTGCTTACCCAGCAAACTTGAAATTACTTATTAATAAAGCTACAGCTGAGGGCTTAGGTCTTGAAATTCAAGATTCTTGGAACGCAGAGATTTTCGAATAAATAAGAAGTGAGTTAGGAGATGATTCATTATGTTTACAGCATTGTTCGGTTCGGTTGAGCAAGGAATCATCTATGCAATTATGGCGCTCGGAGTGTATCTAACATTCCGAGTGTTGGATTTTCCGGATTTAACGGTTGATGGAAGCTTCGTTACAGGGGCAGCTACTGCAGCAATGATGATTGCGCTGGGCTACAACCCGATACTGGCTACGGTATTAGCAATTGTTGCTGGATTTATTGCAGGATGTATGACGGGACTATTACACACAAAAGGAAAGATCAATCCATTACTTTCCGGGATTTTAATGATGATTGCATTGTATTCTATCAATCTTCGTATTATGGGATTATCTGCAGAAAATGCAATTGTAAAACCTAATATTCCACTGATGAATGCTGATACAATGTTCACGCAATTTCAAGGGTTTTGGAGTAATTTAGGAATCGATTCGGCACTGACGAATTTTATCAGAAATACGTTAGGCTTTCAATCGGCGCCATCCACTTGGGGCACCATTTTACTAGTGTTAATCATTACACTAATCATCAAGTTTATTGCAGATTGGTTCTTAAAAACTGAGGTGGGTCTGGCAATCCGTGCAACAGGCGACAACAAACGTATGATTCGCAGCTTCTCAGCAAACACGGATGGCTTAATCGTATTAGGGCTTGGTCTTTCTAATGCCTTAGTTGCATTTTCTGGAGCTTTAATCGCTCAATATTCAAAATTTGCCGATGCAAACATGGGGATTGGGATGATCGTGATCGGCCTTGCATCCGTGATTATCGGAGAAGCGATTTTTGGTACAAAAACAATTTTCCGCACAACATTAGCGGTTGTGGCAGGGGCAATTATTTATCGAATCATTTACGCCGTTGCGTTACGTATCGACTGGCTGGATACATCCGATATGAAGTTGATCACAGCCATTATCGTAGTTTTAGCTTTAGTTATTCCACAGCTTGTAGAAAAGCGTCGTGAGAAAAAACGTAAAGAAAAGCGACGTACAGAACGACTTGAACAACATCGAGAATTAGCGAAAGCGCAGGGAGGGAATCACCTTGCTTAAATTAGAGGGCATTAATAAGATTTTTAATGAAGCAACACCCGATGAAAAAATCGCTCTGGATAATATCAATCTCCATTTGGCACCAGGTGATTTTGTAACGATTATCGGAAGTAACGGTGCCGGAAAATCAACCATGATGAATATGATCTCCGGAGCTCTGACTCCTGACTTTGGAGCAGTCACAATCGAGGGGAAAGAGGTTACGAAATTACC
The DNA here is from genome assembly GCA_032083605.1 of Ureibacillus sp. GTDB lineage: Bacteria > Bacillota > Bacilli > Bacillales_A > Planococcaceae > Ureibacillus. The sequence goes on along the minus strand of DAMDNS010000012.1, from coordinate 10,368 downwards.
TGAATATAAACGTTCACAGTATATCGGCCGTGTCTTCCAGGATCCAATGGCAGGTACAGCACCATCGATGACCATTGAGGAAAATCTGGCTATCGCCTATTCCCGCAATTCGAAACGTGGATTGCGAATAGGCGTAAGCCGCGGACGTCGTGATTTCTTTAAGGCTTCACTTGAAAAATTAGGCTTAGGATTGGAAAATCGCTTTAATGCAAAGGTTGGCATGCTTTCCGGTGGGGAACGCCAAGCACTGTCTTTGTTAATGGCAACCTTCACAAAGCCATCAATTTTATTATTGGATGAACATACAGCAGCCCTCGATCCATCCCGTGCCGAGCTAATCACGCGATTGACAAAGCAGCTGGTTGAGGAGGGCAACCTGACAACACTAATGGTTACCCACAATATGCAACAAGCCATCGATCTAGGAAATCGCTTAATCATGATGGATAAAGGCCAAATCATCCTATCAATCGATGACGCCAAGAAACCAACCCTAACAATTCCAGACTTAATGTCCGAATTCGAAAAAATCCGCGGCGAGAAAATGAACTCGGATCGCGCGTTGTTGGGGAGTTAGTGATGGTAGTTTGGCTTGAATATTGAAAATAAATATTTGAGAGGAGAATCTTCGTTTAAATTGAAGTTTCTCCTCTTTTTTGCTGGCAAAATTAGAATTTCAGGGGTGAGGTCTTTCTCGTGTGTGATTGCTAGTTTTATTGTATGTACTAAAATGAATCTGAAGGAGGGAAGTGCATGCATGGAGATACTCAAAAGACAGAAGTCAAGAAAACTACAAAGCCTTGAGGCATTGTTGCGAAGATTGCCCGAAAATGATGTTGGCGATTTTAACTTTTATAAAGACATCTATGTATCACAAAGGAAAGGCTATAATGGCGAAGTATGTGTTGATCAGATGTGGAAAGAAATGAATATTCCCCAGTCCTATTGCCTCTTTCATGGTTTCGAAACTGTAAATCATGCTGGCCGCTCACATCAAATGGACACAATTGTTTTAACCCCACAATTTATTTGGCTACTAGAAATTAAGGACATTGGTGGCCGTATAGATATCGATGAATCGAAGCAGCAAATGATTCGCACAAATCAGGAAGGGTTAATCGAATCCTTCAAAAATTCCCTAGACCAAATCAAGCGGCATTCAGAATTTATAAATCGAAAGCTGCGGGATTTACGCATGAATTTACCAGTTGAGTGCGCAGTAATTTTTGTAAGTGATTACACCATTATCGGTGCTATTCCCAAAGGTGCCCCGATCTTCCATGCAAGCGGTTTGCAAACAGAACTCGACAAAATTTCCCAAAAGCACCGCGAACGAAAGCTATCCACCAGCCAATTTGAAAAACTTAAAACCGTATTGATGAACATGCTCCACCGCAAAGATTGGCAAGCAAAGATAGATGTGAAGATACTTCGCAAGGGCGTACTTTGTAAAAATTGCGACTATAAAAGTGTGATGAAATTTGAATATGGCAGTTTCAAATGTGTGAAATGCGGAGTGAAAAGTAAAGACGCCTACTTAGAAGCACTGTTGGATTATCGTTATTTATGGAGTGAGTGGATCTCGAATCGGGAGTTGAGGGAGTATTTGGGGGTGGAATCACGGTATTCGATAATTCGTTTAATAAAAGAATTAAACTTAGAATATCAAGGTACTTTTAGAGATAGAAAATATAGAATTCCTGATTTTTTTTGAATCGCTAAGAACAACTAGGTGTGTGCAAGTAAATATTAAAAGTCCCGAGTTAAGGATAATGAACCTGCACAGTAATCAGTGCGAGTCGCACGAAAAGGAGAGGAGCGCACGTAAAATAAAGAAAGTCGCACGTAAAGAGGGTCAACCCGCACGTAAAGCAGTGAAACTCGCACGAAAAGGAGAGGAGCGCACGTAAAATAACGAAAGTCGCACGTGAAGAGGGCCAACCCGCGCGTAAAGCAGTGCGAGTCGCACGAAAAGGAGAGGAGCGCACGTAAAATAACGAAAGTCGCACGTGAAGAGGG
>DAMDNS010000012.1:0-8249 GCA_032083605.1 Ureibacillus sp. | reverse complement strand
CGCACGAAAAGGAGAGGAGCGCACGTAAAATAACGAAAGTCGCACGTGAAGAGGGTCAACCCGCACGTAAAGCAGTGAAACTCGCACCTAAAAACCAAACTCGCACTAGCTCCAACCCAAACAAATTCCTCCCCCAACAAAAAAGCACTCGAATCACTTCGAGTGCTTTAAAACTCACATTACAAATTAAACCAACAGCCCAAATAACTGACTGTCCTTGTTGACTTCGGTGAATTCGAAGCCGTTTAAGCGCATGCGGTTGATGAGGCCTTGGTAGTCGTCGGGGTGACTGACTTCGATGCCGACTAGGGCAGGGCCGCTTTCTTTATTGTTTTTCTTTGTGTATTCAAAGGTTGTAATGTCGTCATTCGGCCCTAAAACTACTGTCAGGAATTGACGTAGGGCACCTGCTCGTTGAGGGAAGTTGACGATAAAGTAATAGAGCAGACCTTCATATAATAGAGATTTCTCTTTGATTTCCTGCATGCGGCTGATGTCATTATTACCGCCAGTAATCACGACAACGACTGATTTGCCAACGATTTCATCGGCATATAAATCGAGCGCAGAAACTGGAAGGGCTCCGGATGGTTCTGCCACAATCGCATGTTTGTTATACAAATCGAGAATCGTTGTACTTACTTTCCCTTCTGGCACGAGAACGATATCATCCAGATATTTGCTGCAAATTTCATATGTTTTTTCGCCTACGCATTGAACGGCTGTACCATCGCAGAATTTATCAATTTTGCTGAGCGTTGTCGGGCCGCCATTAGCGAAAGCAGCTTTCATGCTCGCGGCACCTGATGGCTCGACACCAATGACTTTACTGTTTGGGGAGATGTTTTTGATATAAGATGAAATGCCAGCCATCAAACCGCCGCCACCAATTCCTCCGAAAATGTAATCAAGAGGCTCCTCAATATCGTTTAAAACTTCCACCGCTACGGTACCTTGTCCAGCTATAATATCTAAATCATCAAATGGATGAATGAAAATCATATCCTGTTCTGCACTGTATTTCTTTGCAGCAGTAGCGGAATCATCGAATGTGTCGCCTTCTAATATAATCTCGATATTGTTGCGACCAAACATGCGGACTTGGTCAATTTTTTGTTTTGGCGTCGTTAAAGGCATGAAAATCGCACCTTTAATGTTTAAGTGTGCACAGGCAAATGCAACACCCTGAGCGTGGTTGCCGGCACTTGCACAAACTACGCCGCTCTTGCGGGCTTCCTCTTCGATTTTTTTAATCTTGTAGAATGCACCACGAAGCTTGAAAGAGCGAACGTACTGCAGATCCTCACGTTTAATGTAAATGTTGGCATTGTACTTTTCGGATAAATATTCATTTTTTTGAAGTGGGGTATGTAATACGACATCCTTTAAATGTTGATGTGCGATCAACACGTTTTCCACTGCGATACTATTTGAATTTGCAACTTCCATCGTTTTGTTACCTCCGTTTTTATAAACCATTGACTCATTTTATCATAAAAATCCTAATTATTTGTGAATTATTTTTAAATTCAAAAAATTCTACTTAAAACAGTTTCCAGCCAACTTAATCCAACTTATTAGAGGAGGAGAACATAAAAAAGAACTGCCGCTCGCTTCTACTGCCGGTTTACGAGAGTAGGGAGGTTTAGACAAAAGAGGCTTCCATCACATCACCTTTAGCTAGAAATTCTTTAGCAGCCGCAATCCCTTATGCCTAACCATACCAAACAAAAAAAGGACCGGCATAATTTCAGCCAGTCCTACTGCATTTTAAAATAGTAAGTGTGCAAGGATTGCAACGATTGGAATTGAGATGAGTGTACGGATCAGGAAGATTAAGAACAGGTCCCAGATTTTGATAGGGAGCTTTGTTCCCAAGATTAGGCCACCCACTTCTGACATGTAAATTAATTGCGTTACTGAAACCGTGGCAATGAAGAAACGAGTCATATCTGATTCAATGCCGGCTCCCAGGATGGAAGGCAATAGCATATCGGCGAAGCCGACAATCATTGTTTGCGCAGCTTGATCAGCAAAAGGAATTTGCAGTACAGCTAGGATTGGCTCAAAGGGCATACCTAAAATTTTGAAAACGCTTGTGTATTCAGCAAGTACTAAAGCGATTGTGCCGAACGCCATAATGACAGGTGTGATGGCAAACCACATTTCAAGTACGTTTTTAAAACCGGAACCTACTACTTTTCCTAGGTTTTTATTGCTATCTGCCTTTGATAAAGCACTGTTTAAGCCAAATGAAAATGAGTTAAAGCCTTCAGGCACATCCTCGCTTCGTACGCTTGGAGTAGAACCATCAATCAGTTTATCGGGCTTGCCGCGTAACGGGAAGATACGAGGCATGATGAAAGCCAGAATGATTGAAACTAGAATTACCGAACCATAAAACTGGATGAAATAATTGTTTAAACCGATTGTATCAAGGACAACGAAACAGAATGTAATTGAAACAACAGAGAAGGTTGTAGCAATTGTCGCCGCTTCACGAGCAGTATAGTTGCCTTCTTCGTATTGTCTGCTTGTTAAAAGAACCCCGATTGTTCCGTCGCCTACAAAAGAAGCCAAGCAGTCAATTGCCGAGCGTCCTGGAATTTTAAATAGTGGACGCATAATTTTTACCATCATGGAACCAAAGAATTCTAGTAAACCGAAGTCTGTTAGTAATGGTAATAGTAAACCGGCAAACAGGAATAGCGAGAACATCATAGTAACCAAGCCGCCGTCTGGAGTGATTAGTAATCCAGCAGTGTTACCACTTGTAAAGCTCTCAGGTCCAAATTGGAATAAATACATACTTGCAAAAATGACAGCTAACACACGCATGCTTGTCCAGAACCAATTCACCCGGAATAGAGAATCAAATAATGTTCTTTCCTCTTTTTCTGGAACAAATTTGATGATGATTGCACCGACAGCAGCGATGATAAAGACAATATAAGCGAACCAGTGAATGAAGCCTGTAACACTAGCAGAAAGCAAGTTTGCTAATATAGCGACAGGTACCTTTAGACCATCTCCAGCATCAATTGGAGTGATGAATAAGAATACCCCGATTAAAGATAGAAAGATAAAAAGAAACCATGTATATGTACTGAATTTTTTTGTCATATGTTGTGTCCCTCTTCTTAGTAAGTTTGTTGTTTTGTATATTTATACACTATATAGGGTTTATATACATGTGTAAATATGTTCAATAAATGTTGCGCAATTCTGAAAAATACGAATGGCGGACAACCGGAAATCCTTGTAATAAAAGCTATTATACAAAAAATATCTTATTTTCTGAACATTGCAAGTTCTAAAAAATAGTATACTATAAAATGCATAAAAAAGGGAGTAGGAAATTGCTCCCTACTCCTCGAAATTACATCATATTCGGATTAATTACGTAAAATCGCTCGAAATGTAGCCAACTGTCACTCATTGGCTGGCCTTCATCAGTGCGTTTTGAATTTTCTTCAATCATCCAAGCTGTTTGTGAGGCATGGGCTTGTAGTGCTTTTACTTTATCAAGCTTCACACTGCTCACATCGATTTGAAGGGGCGGTTCTCCTTTTTCAGAGAGCGTGTTGTTTGCAAAGCCAACAGCATAAATTGTTGGACGTTCTTCTTCCGGCATACGGCGAACCGTTTCAAATACGGCACGTGCAGTTGCTTCGTGATCTGGATGTACTGCATAGCCCGGAAGGAAAGTGATGATTAGTGAAGGGTTTAGCTCATCGATCAGATCTTTCACAAGCTGCACCATTTTTTCATCATCTTCGAATTCGACGGTTTTATCGCGCAAGCCCATCATGCGTAAATCTTCAATTCCCATAACTTCACAGGCTGCCATTAGCTCTTCGCGACGAATTTCAGGTAAAGATTCGCGAGTGGCAAAAGGTGGATTTCCGAGATTACGTCCCATCTCACCTAAAGTCAAGCATGCATATGTAACGGGGACACCCATGTTTCGGTAAAGTCTAATTGTTCCGGCTGATGAGAAAGCTTCATCGTCTGGATGAGGAAAGACTACTAAAATTTGACGTTGTGGTTGTAATGTCATGTAATTCCACTCCTTAATAAGAAAATGGTGTTTCACTAATTTCTAGTGCAACAGCAAGTTTCCCTGTAAAGTCTAATCCAGCCATCAGTAAACGGCCTTTTTCATCTAATTCAAAATGGGTAATTCCTTGTGCATAAACCCAGCCGTGGTCCATTTTCAATCCTACACGGTGAGGGGTATCGCTAATAATTTTCGCTAGTTCAAAGCGAATTTTCGCGTTGCGAATGAACGCACCTGCGTTAAATACTCTTTCATCGAAATGGGAGGCATATGCTCCGTTAGTTGTTTCTAGATGAATATAAACATCCTTATTCGCAAAAGAATTAAGCAATTCTTGGAGCTCGTTAATTTGTACTTCCTTCATCTTAATTCTCCTTTCACATCTAATTACTCCACACAATAAGACAGCCAGTCACCCCAACAAAAGGAAGTAAGCAAGCTAGCTCAAAATGGAAATTAATGTTTCACACTATTAATTATTATAGTAAAGATGCCAACTTTATGAAAAGAAAATGCTTATATAAAAAGTACCAGGTCCGTAAACAATTACGAATATTTCGAATTGTTTGCGGACCTGGTCCATACAAAATTTAAACTTCTCTTATTGTTACTTCAGGTGCGCCGAGACGAGGCTTTGCACCGTGGTATACCGGGCCGACGAATTGGTTTAGTTTCCATCCGTGTTGAATTCCAGCTGCTACGAATTCTTTTGCTTCGAATACTGCATCCTTAACAGATAAACCGTTTGCAAGGTTAGCTGTTACACTTGCGGCAAATGTACAGCCAGCGCCGTGGTTATAAGTTGTTTCTACTTTTGGTGTTTCAAGTAAATAGAACTTTTCACCATCGTAGAATAGGTCAACAGCCTTTTCAACATCCAGTGTACGTCCACCTTTGATGATGACGTTTTTTGCGCCAAGAGCTTTAATTTTTTCAGCAGCGACTTTCATTTCTTCAATTGTTTTTGGAGTGCCTGTTCCAGCAAGTTGTCCTGCCTCGAAAAGGTTAGGAGTTGTTACAAGCGCGTTAGGCAATAGATATTGGATCATTGCATCCACTGTGCCTGGGTTTAAAACTTCATCTTCCCCTTTACATACCATAACTGGGTCAATCACAACATTTTCAACACCAGCTGCAGCGATTGCTTCGCCAGTTGTTTGGATCACTTCTTCAGTAGATAGCATCCCTGTTTTTAAAGCATCGATGCCAGTAGAGAAAGCCGTTTTTAACTGTGCTTGCAAGACATCGATTGGTAATGTATAAACACCGTGGTTCCAGTTGTTATCAGGATCCATTGTTGCAATCACTGTAACTGCCGCCATGCCGTAAGTATCATGTTCTTCAAATGCTTTTAAATCTGCTTCTAATCCTGCGCCGCCTGAAGCGTCTGAACCTGCGATTGTTAATGTTTTTTTCAATGCCATAATCGTTTCTCCTTCACCTGCGTAATGAAATTAATGTCCTAAAGTATAGTATAATTCTGACTATATAAAAATAGCCAGATTTTGTGAAAAATATAATGTCAGTTAAACCCAATACAGTTCAAAGATGAAACAAAGGTGAAAATCTTCTAGTTAATAATCATCATTTTTCACATTTTTGGTGGATTTCGAAGAGAATCTCCTATTGAAACGGGAAACTAGATAAAGTAGTTTTAAAGTGAGGTGTATTTTAATGAAAAATATATTTGAGAACGATTGGGAAGACATACTTGCCCCTGAATTTGAAAAGCCTTATTACAAAAAGCTAAAAAATTTTGTATCAGAAGAATATAGCCTATCAACAGTTTATCCACCCAAAGAAGAAGTCATGAGTGCATTTTACTCGGTGGCCTATAAAGATGTGAAGGTAGTGGTTTTGGGTCAGGATCCTTATCACGGCCCAGGTCAAGCTCACGGCATGTGTTTTTCAGTGAAAAAAGGTGTCCCGCATCCGCCGAGCTTACGAAACATTTTTAAAGAATTAGAGAGTGATATAGGCTGCCAAATCCCGAAAGACGGTTATTTAATGAAATGGGCAGAGCAGGGTGTTTTCCTATTAAATACAGTGTTAACCGTGCGACAAGGTGAAGCAAATTCCCATAAAGGACAAGGCTGGGAACAGTTTACGGATGCAGTAATCGAAAAACTGGCTCAACGGGAACAGCCTATCATCTTTGTTTTATGGGGAAAACCAGCACAAACGAAACGCGCCATTATTGAAAAGCAGGGGAAGCATCATTTTATCCTGCAGGCTCCACACCCAAGCCCATTAAGCGCACACTGCGGATTCTTCGGCAGCAAACCATTCTCGAAAATTAACGAAAAGTTACTAGAATGGGGCCAGGAACCCATCGATTGGTGTTTAAAGAACAAATAATATTTAGGGGAAAGCTCGCTCGAAACGGTAAACCCTCTCAAATTGAGGGGGTGTCTCCCATAAACCAGCCAAACTCGCTCCTAGAGAAACAAAACTCTAGGAATCACATAACTTTTCACAGTATTTGAAATCTGTTAAATTGAAATAGAAAGTAGGGAAGTTATCATGAAGGTAAATTGTTTTAAATGCCAATATTTTCGCGTGACATGGGATCAGCGGAATCCTCGTTCATGCACAGCCTATAATTTTAAAACAAAGCAGCTGCCTTCTGTAGTCGTCAAGCAATCCTCTGGTCTGGATTGTATGCAGTTTATACCTAAACAAACATTGGGGGATCGGTAGAATATGATTTCTTACCAAGCACTTTTACTAGAGATTGAACAGCTTGTTGCAAATAGCAAGAATAGTCAGGACGCACAGCATATCCGTGAACAATTAAGTGCCATTCGCGCACTGTGCAATGTAGGATTATCGAACGGTCATACTAATTCATCAAGTCAGCGGAATATGTCTGCACCAAATTTTACTGCACAGCCAACTCAAAGCATTCAAGCAAGCCCAATCACAGCACAAACGCCTAACATGATTCAGAACGCCAATTCCTTAAATGCCAGTAAACTAAAAGAAGATGATGCAAATGGAGACTCAATTTTTGACTTTTAGGAATCGGTTGGAAGTGCGACACTTTTAAGAAGTCACATTATCCTCGTGCATTCTGCTTAACAAGGTCATACACCAGCTGCATAGACCTATCAATATATACATAGAGAAGAGGTTTAAAAATGAAAGGTTCAATTATTTCAGGTGCAATTCATGGTTTTATCGTTGTTGCCTTAGGTGCATTTGGAGCACATGCTCTTGATAGTGTGCTCGATGATTACGGCAAAGGGATTTGGGAAACGGCAGTGCAGTACCAAATGTTCCATGCAATCGCGCTTTTAGCTATCGGGATTTTGATGAGCCCAAAACTATTTGGTTCTATCAAACAGCTGAAGATTGCAGCGGTTTGCATGAATTTAGGAATCGTATTTTTCGCAGGAAGTCTCTATATTTTAGCCATTTCGGGGATTAAGATTTTAGGAGCCATTACGCCGATTGGTGGGGTACTATTCTTGGCTGGGTGGATTCTCTTGCTTGTTTCCACATTTAAACATAAAAATTAATAGAATCAAAAAATTAGAATTACATGGATTATATATCTTGTAATTCTTTTTATTTATCCATAAAAAATTGCTTTCGGTGAAATTAATTTTCGAATATACTAATAATTTCGTATTTTAATTCGTGAAAAACATGATAAAGTTATTCTTATTGAGAGTAAATTAAGGAAAAAAACATATATTGTTGATAACAATAAATGAAGGGGAGCTATTATGGAGCAATTACTAACGGTATTGGAAAGCCATTATGAAGAAATGGTTTCGATCAGGCGTCATCTGCATGAAAATCCTGAGCTATCATTTCAAGAAGTACATACACCACAATTTATAGCAAATTTTCATCGGAAACTCGGGCTTGAAGTGAGGGAAGGTGTTGGGGGACGCGGAGTAGTTGCCACTTTAAAAGGTGCTAAGCCTGGGAAAACGGTAGCGTTACGCGCAGACTTTGATGCACTTGCTATCCAGGAGCAAAATGATATTCCCTATAAATCAAAAGTAGATGGTGTGATGCATGCTTGCGGTCATGATGGGCATACGGCTACCCTTCTGATACTGGCAAAGGCATTAGTTGCCATGAAGGATGAAATTCAGGGGAATATTGTATTTATTCATCAATTTGCAGAAGAAATTGCGCCAGGTGGGGCAAAGCCGATGATTGAAGACGGCTGCTT
>DAMDNS010000011.1:6284-18025 GCA_032083605.1 Ureibacillus sp. | reverse complement strand
TAAGATTTGCTCAACTAATACATAACCAGGGAAAACTTTACGCATTACTGTACGTTTTTTACCATCTTTTAAATCTGTTTCTTCATGCTCAGGTACAATTACACGAAAAATATTATCTTGCATCCCCATCGTTTCTACACGTTTTTCAAGGTTTGCTTTTACGCGATTCTCGTAGCCTGAATAAGTATGCACTACATACCATCTTTTTTCCATAACGTTGCCGGACTATACGTCCGTCCCTCCTTCACTCATCACATACACCTTTTACGGCTTTTGCAAGAACTTTTAACTGCACTACTGCAAGACAAGATAAGAAGGATTCAACATCCCCTTATCTGCAAACAAATGAAAAAAACCCGTTAACAACTAATAGACGGGCCATTTTCGAAATATTAACAATACATTTTATAGATCTATATACCAGCGGAATAGTTCTGAAACACCTAAGTCAACTAACACAAAAAAGATCGCCATAACAATTACCGTTGAAACTACGACAACTGTATATTTTGTAAGCTCTTTACTTTTTGGCCAGCTTGTCTTTCTCATTTCAGACATTACATCTGACAGGAACTGTTTAATCTTGCCCATTCTAGCTTAACCTCCGAACAAATCATCTATTCTATGTTTCAATTCTAATTTACTAAATCAAATATGTCACGGCGTAACTGCTCGCCTAAAACTTATCAAAACGCACGATAAATCCGGTGGCAATCGCCAAAAGACTTTAACTTCAATCAGCCGTTAGAACACGTAGTTATAGGACAATTCGTATTCATTGGACCACTTAAACTATGGCAAGAGTACTTCTGAATGAAAGTATAATTATCTAGTTTGTTTATGCACCGTATGTTCATTACAATGTGAGCAAAACTTTTTCAACTCAAGACGCTCATTTGCATTTGCTCTTTCAGGAACTGAATAATTTCGCGAACCACATTTTTCACAACATAAAACGATTTTCTTTGGCATTTTTGAAAATTCACCTATTTTTTTGCATTTTGTCTTTTAAAGACTAACACCTAAACCTATTGCTGTCAATAAGAGCAGAGTTTTGCTCTAGCTCAATTCACCTATTTCCAGGTGACGTTCTAGTTTGCGTTTAACGCGTTGGAGAGCATTATCAATCGATTTAACATGGCGATTCAATTCCTCTGAAATCTCATTATAGGATTGCCCATCTAAGTATAAGGCTAAAACTTGCTGTTCAAGCTCACTTAAAATTTCGCCAATTTTTTCTTCAAGATGTGAATATTCCTCACGATTAATCATTAAATGCACTGGATCTTCGGACTCCGAACTCGTGATCACGTCCATTAATGTTCTATCCGATTCTTCATCATAGATTGGTTTATCAAGAGAAACATAGGAATTAAGCGGAATATGCTTTTGGCGGGTTGCTGTTTTTATGGCCGTAATAATTTGCCTTGTAATGCACAGCTCCGCAAATGCTCTAAAAGAAGAAAGCTTGTCCCCCTTGAAATCTCTTATAGATTTATATAAACCTATCATTCCTTCTTGAATTATATCTTCCTTATCTGCTCCGATTAAAAAATAGGAGCGCGCTTTCGCTTTGACGAACAGGCGATATTTTGTGATCAAATAATCTAGCGCCTCTGTATTACCGTGGTGTACTTCTTCTATAAGCTGTTCATCTGAAAGGTCTTCAAATCGCTGCAAAACTTGTGTTTGACTCTCTTTTAGCATCGGCATCACCCCAGAACGTTCGTATAGTGTGTTAGGGATAGTATAACTGAACTGGAAAATACAGGTCAACCTAGTTATTTCAAACCGCGTCTCCATTTTTCAAAAGCCAACTCTACTTCTTTCGATAGTTGAATTCTAGATTTAGGTTTTTCTTTGTGGGTAATTTTTACTTTTTGAGTAATATTGGATCTTATAATTTCCATTTCTATTTCCAGTTCCCTTGCCGACTTTCGAAGAGCCCCGTTCCCAAAAATAACATTTTGCTCTGTCATATCTGAAGTAGCTACATAGATTTGTATCTTGCGTCCCTTTAATTCATTGGTTAGCTTTTCGATGCATTCATCTGCTGTTTCATTTTTTCTCGTATAAATAATTTCAACCGCATTTTGCACATAGGTTTGTTGTGTTCCGGGCACCAGGTGAGCATCAAACAAAACAATCACTCGCGAGCCCATTGCAGCTTTATACTCTGCCATGAGCTCCAGCAAGCGATTGCGAGCTTCCTCAAAATTTGTATCCCGAAGTGGCCGCAATTCTTTCCATGCGCCAATCATGTTGTAGCCGTCGACAATCAAAATCGTTTGCATGTGACTGCTTATCCATTCTTTTCTTGACGCTTGCGGTAAACTTCATACATTAATAGAGCAGCAGCTACTGAAGCATTTAAAGAATTGACATGTCCAATCATAGGTAAGTGATATAAAAAATCACATTTTTCTTTTAATAATCTGCTCATTCCGTGACCTTCACTACCGATGATTACCGCTAATGGCAAAGTTGCATCCATTTTACGATAGTCCGCAGATCCTTTTGCATCCGTCCCCGCAATCCAGACGCCCTTGTCCTTTAACTCATCAACGGTTTGTGCCAGGTTTGTAACTCGAACAACAGGAACATGCTCAATGGCACCAGTAGATGCTTTTGCAACAACCGCCGTTAACCCTACCGCGCGTCTTTTCGGAATGATAATCCCATGAACGCCGATTGCATCAGCAGTTCGCATAATAGAACCTAGGTTATGTGGATCTTCAAGTTCGTCAAGGATAAGGAAAAATGGGTCCTCATTTTTTGCCTTTGCCGCTACAAACAAATCCTCCAGCTCTGCATACTTATAAGCTGCAACAGAAGCGACAATGCCTTGGTGATTCTCGCTAGATAATTGATCAACCTTTTTCTTCGGAACAAATTGAACAAGAACTCCGCGCTCACGAGCTAAATCCAATAACTCATTGATCCCTGCTTTCTTTACACCTTCAGCTACCCATAATTTGTTGATTTCTCTACCTGAACGCAGTGCTTCCAGTACCGGATTTTTACCAGCAATCATTTCATTATTTAGTTCAGTCATTACGAAGCCCCCTTTGATTGCTCAACAATTTTAATTGCATAATCGATTAATTCATTTACTCGTTCATATTGCTTGGTTAAATATAGACTTCCTAAAACCGCTTCAAATCCAGAGCTGTTTCTGTAAGTTTGTACATCCGTGTTTTTTGGAACAGAACCTGATTTTGCGTTGCGGCCACGTTTAAAGACTGCAACCTCTTCATCTGTTAAATAATTTTCATCCATCAAACGATGAATGATCATAGATTGAGCTTTTGCAGATACATAATTTGTTGCCTCTTTATGTAATCGATTCGGCTTAGCTCGTCCATTTAAGAGAAGATGCTCCCGAACCTTTTGTTCGAGAACGGCATCCCCCATATAGGCTAATGCAAGTGCATTTAGTTGTTTAACATCCTCTATACGAAGCTGCGTCATATTACAAACCTCGTTTCCAACGTGTACCTTGACGTGTATCCTCTAAAATAATATTCATATTTAAAAGCTGGTCACGGATTTCATCAGAACGAGCAAAATCACGATTTTTACGCGCCATATTACGTTCTTCGATCAATGCCTCAATTTCTTCATCCAATAGCTCATTTTCCACAACAAATTGAATACCCAATACTTCACCAAGTGCATCAAATGTTTCGATAAACGCCTTTAACACACGATCTTCTGTATTAGCTTCGTTTAAGTAAGTGTTAGCAATTCGAGCTAATTCAAACAGTGCTGAAATAGCATTTGCAGTATTGAAATCATCATCCATCGCAATTTCAAATTGCTTTTTGACTTCATTGAGCTTTTCTAAATACTCTTCGCCGTTATCGGATAAATTTGTTGACGCCGACAATCTGTATTGAATATTAGAATAAGCTGTACGAAGTCTTTCTAATCCCGCTTGGGCAGACTCAACCAAATCCTGTGCAAAGTTGATTGGGTGACGATAGTGTACGGATAACATAAAGAAGCGTAATACCTGTGGGTCAATTTGCTGACGGATGTCATTGACCAACACAAAGTTTCCAAGTGATTTTGACATCTTTTCGTTATCAATATTAATATACCCATTATGCATCCAGTAACGTGCAAATTCTTTGCCGGTATAGGCTTCAGATTGGGCAATTTCGTTTTCATGGTGAGGGAATGTTAAATCCTGACCTCCCGCATGGATGTCAATTGTGTCTCCCAAATGTTCACGCGCCATTACAGAGCATTCAATATGCCATCCCGGACGACCTTCACCCCAAGGGCTATCCCATTTGATCTCACCAGGTTTAGCCGCTTTCCATAACGCGAAATCTAGCGGATCTTCCTTTTTCTCTCCAGCTTCAATACGTGCCCCAACCTTCAAATCATCAATCGGCTGGTGAGACAATTTACCGTAGCCATCAAATTTACGCGTACGGTAATATACATCTCCTTGGGATTCATAGGCATAGCCTTTTTCGATTAATACGCCGATAAAGTCAATAATGTCGTCCATATGATTTGTAACACGAGGATGTACATCTGCCTTTTTGCAGCCAAGTGCTGTAATATCCTCAAAATATGCATTGATAAAGCGGTTTGTTAATTCGAAAACGTCCTCACCTAATTCATTTGCCGCTTTAATGATTTTGTCATCTACATCTGTAAAATTCGAAACGTACTTTACATCATAGCCCTTATATTGGAAGTAGCGACGGACCGTATCATAGACAATTACAGGACGTGCATTTCCGATATGAATAAAGTTATATACCGTTGGACCGCATACATACATTTTTACTTTTCCTTCTTCAAGCGGAACGAAAGGTTCTTTTTGTCTCGTTAAAGAATTAAATATTTGAATCGACATTTTCACTCTCTCCTTTTTATACTAATTGAGTATTACTAAAAACATTTCTAATAGCGTGTTCCTTGGGTGAGTGGACTTAGCGCACAAAGGTTTTTACTTCTAAAATCCCGACATATTTTGTACAGCTTATAGCAGGCTGCGTCTTTTAAAGTGAATATTCTTCCTTATACACGCAGTTAAAGCTAAATTAATCATTGCTTTAAACCAGCCATTCACAGTGTAAATAAAAAGCGCCCCTATCTTTTCACATGAAAAGACAGAGACGCTTGAATACGTGGTTCCACTCTGATTGAAAGCAATTAAAAATCTGAATTAAATGCTTTCCACTCGAAAGTCCGATAACGGGGACGACTCGACTTGCCTACTAAAAAAATTTCAGCTAAGTGCTCAAAGGTGCATTTCCATAAAATAGTGGCCTAGGTCACTTTCAGCCGATGATGACCCTCTCTTTGAAAACATATTTTATGTACTTCTCCTTATCAACGCTTTTACTATTTCACTTATACGACTTAAAGTAATTTCATTTTACATGAGGTGTCCTAAAAGTCAATCAATTGAAATGTTATTTTACGTATTTCTCGATACGAGCAATCGCTTTTTCTTTTCCGATTAAAGCAATGGCATCAGCTAACTCTGGACCATGTGTTTGCCCCGTTGTGACAACACGAATTGGCATAAATAGATTTTTTCCTTTATGGCCAGTTTCTTTTTGAACTGCTTTAATCGCCGCTTTGATGGAAGGTGCGTCGAAGCTTTCAAGTGCTTCAAGCTGTGCTTTAAATGAAGTCATTACTTCTGCAATTTGCTCACCAGCCAACACCTCTTGCGCTTCCTCATCATATTCAATCTCTTCTGTAAAGAATAGGCTTGATAGCTCTACAATTTCAGCACCAAAGCTCATTTGGTTATGGTAAAGACCCACTAAAGCTGTTGCCCAAACTTGCTGCTCTTCGTCAAGCTCCTCCGGAAGCAAACCAGCCTTTTGTAAGTGAGGTAAAGCTAATTCAACTACTTTTTCTAAAGGAAGTTTTTTAATATATTGATTGTTCATCCATGTTAGTTTATTTTTATCGAACATAGATGGTGACTTTGAAAGACGTTTTTCGTCAAAAATTTCGATGAATTGTTCCTTAGTGAAAATCTCTTCTTCTCCTTCTGGGGACCAGCCTAAAAGGGCAAAGAAGTTAAACATAGCTTCCGGTAAATAGCCAAGCTCTTTATATTGCGTAACGAATTGGATAATCGATTCGTCACGTTTTGATAGTTTCTTATGATCTTCGTTTACAATCAATGTCATATGCCCGAATTGCGGATACTCCCAGTCAAATGCATCAAAAATCATCATTTGTTTTGGTGTGTTTGATAAATGCTCTTCCCCACGGAATACATGCGTAATATCCATGAAGTGGTCATCTAATACAACTGCATAGTTATATGTTGGAATACCATTTGCTTTTACAAGTACCCAGTCACCGACATCTTTTGATTCAAACGTTACTTCTCCACGCACTAAATCCGTGAAGCGGTAAGTTACATTCTCAGGCACACGCATACGGATTGTGTAAGGGATTCCTTCCGCTTCTTTTGCTGCAACCTCTTCTTTTGTTAAGTGACGGCATTTCCCATCATAAGTTGGTGCCGCTACACCTTTCGCTCTTTGTGCTTCACGAGAAGCTTCAAGCTCTTCAGATGTACAGAAGCATTTATAAGCGATTCCGCGATCCAATAGCTCCCCAGCATGCTTTGCATAAATATCTAAACGTTCCATTTGACGGTACGGTGCGTACGGCCCGCCGATATCAATTGACTCATCAGGCGTAATCCCTAACCAGCGTAAGTTATCAAGCTGAGATGCTTCCCCGCCCTCTACATTACGTTCAATATCTGTATCCTCAATACGAACGATAAATTTACCGTTGTGATGTTTTGCATATAAATAGTTAAATAACGCTGTACGTGCTCCACCAATGTGTAAAAATCCTGTTGGACTCGGTGCATAACGAACGCGAACTTCCTTCGTCATAATAATTGCCTCCTATAATAGTTCAAAAAGTTTGTTATATATATCGAGAAATCGGAAAATAAACGATCTTTCGTTGACCTTGTACATTTTACCACTCAAGGATAAGAATGAAAAGTGACTAGAAAAGTGAAGAACGCTCGCCTAGCTCTGACAACAACTGCAGGGGGTGGCTACAAGGACGCTCTTTGTCCTTGAAGACAGCACCGAAGTTTCGAAGAGCTAGCGTTCGCAACTAGACATCATGAAAGCTCGCCCAGCCGTGCGTCGGTGAAAAACGCAACGTCCTGTTGCATCACCGACATGACTCACATCGTGTGAACCCAAGAAACTGGAGGGACTGACAAAAGGACGCTCTTTGTCCTTGCAGGCAACACCGAAGTTTCCGAGCGGCTAGCCCACGCAACTAGACATCTAGAGGAAGTCAGCCTAAGAGCGCTGCATCGTGCAGCAAAGGCTGACTGACCCACTTCTCGTGGGCCCGAGAACGCTCGCCCAGCTCGAACGACTATTATTAGTAGTCCCCGCCTAATCACTTCAATCTTCTCTTAAGATTTCCACCAATCCCCTAAGTCGTTTACAAAAGTATTATTTCTTAATTAATAAAATCGTTGCCATTGCAGCAATTCCTTCTTCACGGCCAGTAAAGCCCAGCTTTTCCGTTGTGGTTGCTTTTACATTTACCTGAGAAGGCTCTGCATTAAGAAGCTCTGCAATTCGATTACGCATCGGTTCAATGTATGGAGCCATTTTCGGGCGTTGAGCCATAATCGTACAATCCACATTTCCTAATACATAGCCTTTTTCCTCAACGATTTTCCAGATATACTCTAACAATTTCGCACTGTCCGCATCTTTAAAGGCTGGGTCTGTATCCGGAAAGTGATGTCCAATATCCCCTTCGCCAATTGCACCAAGTGCAGCATCTGTTACAGTATGTAATAACACATCTGCATCCGAATGTCCTAAAAGTCCTCGATCATGGGGAATTTCAATCCCGCCAATTATTAACGGACGTCCTTCCGCAAATGCATGAACGTCAAATCCTTGTCCTACTCGAAACATAATAATCCTCCTAGTGGTTACGCTTGCTTAATATTGCTTCGCCAAATATTAAATCTTCTTTTGTTGTCATTTTTACATTTTCATAAGTACTTTCCACAATATGAACTTGATGTCCTAGACGTTCAACAAGCATAGCTTCATCCGTTCCCAAGAATCCAATCTTTTCTGCTGCGTCCTCTGCCTGCTGCAATAAATCGAAACGAAAAGCTTGAGGTGTCTGGATCATCCACAAACTTTCACGATCGACCGTTTCGACAATCACTCCATCTTGTACCTTTTTCATTGTATCTTTTGCTTTTACGCCGGCAATGGCAGCCCCTTTTTCACGGGCTACCTCTACCAGACGCGAGATTGTTTGCTTTGTTATAAAGGGTCTTGCTGCATCATGCACTAACACAATCTCGACCTGCTGCATTTCCTTAATGCAGGAATGCACGGAATGCTGTCGTTCTTGTCCTCCACTTGGCAGCCCCTTCACTTTTGTTATCCGATATTGCTCTAACATCCCACGGATATAGGCACGCTCATCCGGTTTAACCGCAAGCCAAATACCCGTACAATTTTCATCTGCCTGAAAAACCTCCAGCGTATGCATGAGGATCGGCTTATTCACAAGCTGCAAAAATAATTTATTTTGACCCGCTCCCATTCGTTTTCCGCTTCCTGCTGCCGGGAGCACTACTTCATATTGCACAAATTCACTTCCCACTCTTTTTAAAAACCTTGGTTTATTATTGGATTATGCTACTTGTTCGTCTTTAGGCTTCGCAAAGATCATTCGTCCTGCCGAAGTTTGAAGAACGCTTGTTACCGTTACGGTAATCGCTTGCCCTATATAGCTTCGGCCACCTTCGACAACGATCATTGTACCGTCATCCAAATAGGCAACACCTTGATTTTGTTCTTTTCCGTCCTTAATGACCACTACCTGCATATCCTCTCCAGGAATAACAACAGGCTTCACGGCGTTAGCCAAATCATTAATATTCAATACTTGAACATGGTGCAAATCACAAACCTTATTCAGATTAAAATCATTCGTTAAGATTTGGGCACCCATTTTCTTTGCTAGACGCACTAGCTTTAAATCAACCTCTTGTACATCTTCAAAGTCTTCCTCCGAGATTTGTACTGTTGTGACACGTTCATCTTGCAGCTTCTTCAACATATCCAACCCTCTGCGACCTCGAGTACGTTTTAACGTATCCGATGAATCAGCTATATGCTGAAGCTCCGTGAGAACAAATTGAGGCACAATCAGCACCCCTTCAATAAATCCTGTCGAGGAAATATCCGCAATTCTCCCATCAATAATAACGCTTGTGTCCAGCAGCTTGTATAGTTGCTTTTCCTCTGGTTGAACAGAAATTGAATCAGCGGACTTCTTTTTTTGTGATGGATTATTTTTCGAAAACATTTGACCGAGTTCATCACGCTTTGTAAAACCTACACGGAAGCCTAAATACCCTAGTAAAATAGAGAGTATAACAGGTACAATATCCGTAATAATCGGGATTTGAATCCGTTCTAAAGCAAAACCAATTAAAAAGGCAACCATTAACCCTACAATTAACCCAAGAGACCCAAATAAAAGGTCAGCTGCAGGAACCTTAAATAATATGCCCTCCATCCAGATAATCAGCTTAACGAAGTAATCTGATAATGCGAAAGATAAAACAAATAACAAAATTGCGCCTAAAGCTACCGATACATATGGATTGTTAAGCCAAGGATTAGATGATAAATTAATAAATTCGTATAATGGCGGTAAGAATACAAAACCTAACGCTCCACCGATAAACAAGAAAGCAATCTGTATCACTCTTTTCAACATACTTCCACCCCCTTTTCTTATTACTAATTATACATAGTTCATCTACTGTTTTCGCTATTAAGACTTCAATAAATTTAAAATTTAGGTAAAATATTCTGAAGCGTATATATTAGGATATGTACTATTTCTTCCCAAAATTAAAAGGAAAAATGCCCATACATCAAAAATGATTGTATAGGCATGATTTTTGTTCATTTTCTAGGCAATATCCCTCATTATAAATCGTTAAAGCAAGCTCTTAATGCTTCATTGATCGACTCGATTCCGACTACTTGAATTCCGCTCGGATAATCCCAGCCGCCTTGGTTCGAAGCAGGGATAAAAGCACGCTTAAATCCTAATCGTGCCGCCTCTTGTACGCGCTGTTCAATTCTCGATACTCGACGAACCTCACCTGTCAAACCAACTTCCCCAATAAAGCAATCCGTCGATTTTACAGCCTGATCTTTAAAACTCGATACGATGGAGGTAAGAACGGCTAAATCAATTGCCGGCTCATCCAGCTTTACTCCACCAGCCACTTTAATATAAGCGTCCTGTGCTTGCAACAGCATTCCCATACGTTTTTCCAGAACTGCCATTAACAGTTGCACTCGGTTTTGGTCTACCCCGGTAGCCATTCTTTTCGGGTAATTAAAGCTGGTCGGTGTGACTAAAGATTGGATTTCTACCAAAATCGGCCTTGTCCCTTCCATAGAGGCAACAATTGTAGAGCCTGCCGCATCATAGGAACGCTCCTCCAAAAACAGTTCAGATGGATTGGATACTTCCTTCAAACCAGCTTGCACCATTTCAAAAATCGCAATTTCATTAGTAGAACCAAATCGGTTTTTTACACTTCGCAGAATGCGGTAGGTATGGTGACGCTCCCCTTCGAAGTACAGAACGGTATCCACCATATGCTCCAATAGACGTGGACCGGCAATCTGGCCTTCTTTTGTCACGTGTCCAACTAAGAAAATCGCGATGCCCTTTGTTTTCGCAATTCGCATAAGCTCTGCCGTACATTCACGAACCTGCGAAACACTGCCCGGAGCACTTGTCACTTCTGGATGGTGAATGGTTTGAATGGAGTCAATAATGACAAACTTTGGCTGAACTTCATCAATTGTTTGGTTGATCAATTCCAGATTTGTTTCAGAATAAATATAGAGTTCCGGCGATTGTACACCCAATCGAGAGGCACGAAGCTTCGTTTGGCGCATCGATTCTTCCCCGGAAATATATAAAACACGATGTCCTTTATTGGATAAAAGCGCGGACACCTGCATTAGTAAAGTCGATTTCCCGATACCAGGGTCCCCACCAATCAACACAAGCGACCCAGGAACGATTCCCCCACCCAATACGCGGTTCAGCTCGTCCATTTCTGTTGGAATGCGCGGTTCATCCGAGGTTTCAATATTTACGATAGGCGTTGCTTTTTGAGAAATAGAATTGGAATGCTGGAAGGCACCTCGTGGACCCTTTGTGACAACTTCCACTTCCTCCACCATCGTATTCCAGCCGCCACAGCCCGGGCAACGTCCCATCCATTTTGGAGATTCATAGCCACATGAATTACAACAAAACTTTGATTTCTTTTTTGCCATCTTGTCTCTCCTTTGATTTTAATCCTTTAGCTAATTGTACATGACAACCTTGCGAACCTCCTAATATATGAGTAGAGTTTGGTTAAATTTAAAAAACTTGTAAAGCAATTGTAATTTGACTGCGAAGATTCCCTTTCAGATATAAGAAAAATAAGTTATCGAAATTTCAGGTGTTATGGGGTACCTCTTTATTCAATCATCCTTTGATTTGTTATGGCATCGGGTCTACTGTGACACTCCATTGCTATTTCCACCTTGTTTTGTCACGATTCCGGGCCTACTGTGACACTCCATCGCTATTTCCTCCTGTGTTTTGTCACGATTCCATTCCTGCCGTGACACTTCGCGGCTTTT
>DAMDNS010000011.1:0-6184 GCA_032083605.1 Ureibacillus sp. | reverse complement strand
TTTCCTCCTGTGTTTTGTCACGATTCCATTCCTGCCGTGACACTTCGCGGCTTTTCCTCCTATATTTGTCACGATTCCGGGCCTACTGTGACATTCCATCGCTATTTCCACCTTGTTTTGTCACGATTCCGGGTCTACCGTGACATTCCACCGCTTTTCCTCCAGTGTTTTGTCACGATTCCGCTTCTTCCGTGACACTCCATCGCTATTTCCACCTTGATTTGTCACACTTTCCCTTCTTCTGTGACACTCACCAGTACAAAAACAAAAGCGGCTGACCCTTTGATAGGTCAACCGCTTTATAGCTTATTTGCTTAGCACTGCATTTTTAGGCACGACGATGAATTCATTATCCGCATAGTCGATTACTACGCTTTGACCTGTACTGATTGTACCTTTTAGCACTTCCTCAGATAGACGGTCCTCCACGTGTTTTTGGAGAGCACGACGTAATGGACGTGCACCATATTGTGGATCGTAGCCTTCTTCCGCTATTTTCACTAGCGCAGCATCTGTTAGCTCTAGCTCGATATTTTGCTCTCTTAGGCGTTTTGTTAAAGAGCCTGCCATCAATGAAATAATTTGCTTTAACTCGTCTTTTTCAAGGCTGTGGAACACAATCATTTCATCGATACGGTTTAGGAATTCTGGGCGAAATGCTTTTTTCAGCTCTTCCAGCATAGTACCCTTCATATCTTTATACTTGGAAGCTCCTGTATTGCCAACACCAAAGCCTAAAGACTTTTGATATTTCAACGCATCTGCCCCAACGTTGGAAGTCATGATGACTACTGTATTACGGAAATCCACAGTACGTCCTTTAGAATCTGTTAAACGGCCGTCATCTAATACTTGAAGTAAAATATTGAACACATCTGGATGTGCTTTTTCAATTTCATCAAGTAATACAACTGAATATGGTTTGCGGCGTACTTTTTCAGTCAATTGACCGCCTTCGTCAAATCCTACATAGCCTGGAGGTGAACCAACTAAACGAGAAGTCGAGTGTTTCTCCATGTATTCGGACATGTCGATTCGAATCATCGCATCCTCATCACCGAACATTACTTCTGCAAGAGCACGCGCAAGCTCTGTTTTACCTACTCCAGTAGGCCCTAGGAAGATAAATGAACCGATTGGGCGTTTTGGATCTTTTAGACCTGCACGAGCACGGCGGATTGCACGAGAAATGGCTTCAACCGCTTCTCCTTGACCAACCACGCGTTTGTGTAATTCTTCTTCAAGGTTAAGAAGTTTTGCAGATTCTTCTTGAGCAATTTTTGAAACAGGAATTCCCGTCCACATGGAAACAACCATCGCGATGTCTTCCACTGTTACCTGAGACTCTTCTTTTCCTTGTTTCTCTTTCCACGTTTTCTTAGTAGACTCTAATTCGTCCTTGATTTTCTGTTCTGTATCTCTTAATGCGGCTGCTTTTTCAAACTCTTGGCTTGATACGGCTGCATTTTTCTCAGAACGAACACCTTCTAATTTATCTTCTAAAGCTTTTAAATTCGGTGGCACTGTGAATGAACGTAAGCGCACTTTTGAGCCCGCCTCATCAATCAGGTCAATCGCTTTATCTGGTAAGAAGCGGTCTGAAATATAACGATCTGATAATTTTGCAGCTGCTTCAACTGCCTCATCTGTAATTTTCACACGGTGATGTGCTTCATAGCGATCGCGCAAACCTTTAATAATTTGGATAGTTTCGTCCACAGATGGCTCATCTACTTGAATTGGTTGGAAACGACGCTCTAAGGCAGCATCCTTTTCAATATATTTACGATACTCATCTAAAGTTGTAGCACCGATACATTGCAATTCCCCACGTGCCAGAGATGGTTTTAAGATATTAGATGCATCAATCGCACCCTCTGCACCACCAGCACCAATTAATGTGTGCAGCTCGTCAATGAATAAAATAACGTTTCCAGCTTGGCGAATTTCATCCATTACTTTTTTCAAGCGATCTTCAAACTCACCGCGATATTTTGTTCCGGCAACTACTGTACCCATATCTAAAGTCATTACACGCTTATCACGTAGAGTTTCAGGTACTTCATTATTTACAATTTGCTGTGCAAGACCTTCTGCAATAGCAGTCTTACCAACCCCTGGCTCACCAATTAGTACGGGGTTGTTTTTAGTACGACGAGAAAGCACTTCGATTACTCGAGTAATTTCTTTGCTGCGGCCAATTACAGGGTCTAATGAACCTTCACGGGCAATTGCTGTTAAATCACGAGCTAATCCATCCAAAGTTGGTGTATTTACAGATTGTGTTGGGTTGCTTGCATTTTGAGCCGCGTCATTATTTCCAAGCAATAATAGAACTTGCTGACGTGCTTTGTTTAAGCTCACACCAGCATTTGCTAGTACGCGAGCTGCAACTCCTTCACCTTCACGGATTAAAGCAAGCAAGATATGCTCTGTACCGATGTATGCATGGCCTAGTTTTCTAGACTCGTCTACTGATAATTCAATAACTTTTTTCGCTCTTGGTGTATAGTGAACAATCGGACCAACATCCTTGGCACCTTTTCCAACAAGCTCTTCAATACCGGATTCTATAATTTGGGGACTTACATCAATCGCTTCTAAAGCTTTTGCTGCAATGCCGCCTCCTTCACGAATAAGGCCAAGTAAAATATGTTCTGTCCCAATGGATTCGTGTTTCCAACGAATAGCTTCTTCTTGTGCTAATTGCAATACTTTTTGTGCACGTTGAGTAAAACGGTTAAACATCATATCTTTCCTCTCCTTTTTCCATTAGCTTTTGATTGTTTGAATTTAACTTTTCACGCAATAGTTTTGCTCTATACATATCACGTTCACTAGCTTGAAGAGTTGTTCCTGCATATTGCTGTACAAAGCCTGGCTGTATAAGTATCATGCATTCATTTAATATATTTAATGGGACGTCTTGAATGATGCCCACATCAACTCCAAGGCGAACATTTGATAAACAAGCTGCAGCTTCCTCGCTCGTCATAATACGTGCGTATTTTAATGTGCCTAACGAACGATTAAAGCGGTCTTCTAATATTATTCGAGAATTTTTTAATAATGCCTCCCGAGCACCGCGCTCATTTTTAATAATTTGCTGCGCGACCTCTTGCAGGTCCTTTAAAATCTCCTCTTCTGACTTGCCAAGAGTGACCTGATTGGATATCTGATAAATATTTCCTAAATTTTCACTACCTTCACCATATATACCCCTAACTACCATTCCTAATCGTGCAAGCATCTGAGTAACGACTTTTATTTGCTTGGATATGGTAAGAGCAGGCAAATGCATCATGACGGAAGCACGAAGCCCCGTTCCAACATTGGTTGGGCAGCTTGTTAAGTAACCAAAGGATTCATTAAACGCATAGGGTAGATGCTTCTCCAGCTTACTATCGAGCTTAGAGGCGTTCGCATAGGTTTCAGTAAGCTGTAGTCCTGGCGCTAAGCATTGAATGCGCAGGTGGTCTTCTTCGTTTACCATTATGCTTATTGTTTCATCACTAGATATATGAACAGAAGCTGAGTTCTCCTTTTTAGCTAAAAGAGGACTGATCAGATGCTTTTCAACTAAAACCTGCCTTTGTAGAGCCGGCATCTCTTTAATTGTAAAGTGCGAAAATTTTTGCTCGCTATCATTGATAGATTGCAGCGCCTCTTGAATGATTCCATCAATTTGCTGTGCCTCGTTCTCCGTAAAACTTAATGGGAAACGATAGCCGTCCAAATTTCTGGCTAATCGAATGCGAGTGCTCAATACAATATCTGCATCAAGTCCTTTTACATCCATCCAACCTGGTGCCCCGCTTTTTAAAAAGTGTTCTAGATTCATGGTGCATCAACACCCCCACGTGCAAGCCTTTGCTCCATCTCTCGAATCTCATCACGCAAGTCTGCCGCATCCTCAAAACGTTCCTCATGTATGGCTACTTGCAATTGTTCCCTGGTAGAATCGATTTGCTTTTTGATCCATTCATTATGATTATTTGTTTTGCCTGGCGATTTTCCGGTATGAGTTGTTCCTGACTGTATTTTTTTAAGAACGAGTGGGAGTTGTTTTCCAAATGTTTCATAACATTGTGGACAACCAAGCTTGCCTTCATTCAAGAATTTGCGAAATGTAAATCCACATGTTGGACATTGGGCACTTTTTTGTGTCGTTGTTTGTGCTTTTTCCTGTGTCCCACTATTCCAGACAGGTAATCCAAATAAGTTAGAAACAAGCTGATGAATCGGTATTTGTTCTTCTTTATGAAAATCTAAATTAAAAGGATGAAAATTTTGTGCACATACCTCGCAATAATGCTTCTCACTTTTTTGGCCATTTACCACTTGTGTAACTGTTACCGTTGCTTGCTTCTCTTTACAGTGTTCACAAATCATGACCTCACCCCTTTTTTAAATGTTTATTTTTAATTTTTGTGAGCCTTAAGCTTTGCCCTGCTTTATTTATCGTATTTTAATGTGGTTAGCATAGATTTAAGAACGTATGACCTAAGCTCGTCTCGGATTGGTAATTGTAGTCGAAGTGTGGACCTATCGATTGCAGCGAGCATCAGTTTTGCTTCGCGTTTTGAGATAACTTGTTCATCGATTAAACGATAAATAATATCTTCAGCCATTGCTTGTGTAGCACCATGATTGATTTGACTAATCATATCGTCCAGCAAATCAATTTTCGAATGGGCTTTAACACGTAAGATTCGGATATAGCCACCGCCTCCTCGCTTACTTTCAACTAGATAACCTCTTTCGGCAGTAAAGCGCGTATTGATGACATAATTGATTTGAGAGGGGACGCATTGAAACTTATCCGCCAGCTCACTCCGTTTTATCTCAATATGTCCTTGACCACCTAATTCGATAACCTGTTTCAAATAACCTTCAATGATGTCGGATATATTTCTCATTTTTATTCCTCACCCCAATCACTTACTGACTTTGACTATCTTTGACTATATTATATAAACATCAAAATCAAAATGCAACTCAAATGCCCATACTACTTTTATGTTTTTTTAATGCCATTTTTTCGCCCTTTACTCTTCAAATATTCTTTTCCCAAATAAAGAAAGAGGTAATCTCACACTAAATCTGAGACCACCTCTTTTACATACATGCGTCCGACTTTGATGAAGAAATAGCCCAAAAAGTATTAAGCTACTTTTGGTTCATATCTAAGTATGACTTTTCTTGCCAAAATCTAAACCCTAATTTTTACAGTTATTTTTAAATCCAGCGTCCAACTATTGGGTAATTCCATTTTTCATCGCCCAATGCTTTTACAATTCCGATAATCGGCACAATGATTGTCATCAGCCCGAAAATAATCAAGAACGGTATTCCAATAATAATAAAGCTAAAGAATGTTGATATTCCCACAAGTACCCACATCACAAACTGGAATAATAACGCCTGGATGGAGAGACGTTTAATCTCCTCCTCAGAACTTATTAACCAAAATAAAATCGGCACTAACAAAGGAGCAAAAAATGCACTTGCATGTATAATTACTTTTCCCCATTTACTTTCCATCTATCTATCAGCCTTTCGTACTTAAAATGTTTTTTGTATAGTACATTTACGATTCAAGTAACAAATAGTTTCATTTTAAGGATTCCCTTTTTAAGATTTTTTATGAAGCGAGTTATGCCGGTTGGAAGGTTTTTGCCTTTTTCTTTGCAATGAAAAACCTGCAAGTATGAATTGATACTTGCAGGCTTGATTATTTTGAAGTTTTTTTCTTCATATCCGGTTTTGGGTCCGGAATTTTTTCATCATCATGAGGGAATAGAATATATGCTATAAAGCCTGAGAAAATAGTTGCAATTACGACAAGCAACACACTATCTCTTGTTGAAACCTCTTGAAAATAATTTCTTAGCATCATGATTGCCCCAACAGCTACAATGACCATCGTTGGAATGACAAATTTAAAACGGCGCTTATCCATTCGAATACTTCCTTTGCTATAGATTATCTATTTCTATCATTCACATTTCCTTGTTATCTAAACAACTCGTATTTTACATGGGAAAATTCTAAAATACAAATCCAGGTAAATAGAATTATAAATATATTATTTTTTCGATACTAACCTCACATCTTTGTGGAATTTATAAATAGATTTAAGGTATCATAGATTTAAAATATCATTCTATAAATATAGTAGAAC
>DAMDNS010000010.1:0-19195 GCA_032083605.1 Ureibacillus sp. | reverse complement strand
CGCCACCGTAGCTATTTCCCATCTCGACACCCCCTTTCAAAAACTATACTATGCTTGCGTGCCAACTGTGCTTAGGCAAACATACATGCAACCATTTTGTTTTTGAAACGTTTATGATATAGTTACTATTGATTTCAATTGAAGTTAAGGAGAGTAAAACACACATGAAAAAACCACTATTAGCACTAACACTAGCTACTTCTGTTTTCGCTTTAGCAGCTTGTGGCAACTCTGGCGATGATGTAGTAGTATCCTCAACATATGGTGATATTACAAAAGATCAATTTTACGATGAAATAAAAACTCTTGCCGGTACTGCGTTACTTGAAAAAGTAATTGTTGAACAAGTATTGGAAAACAATTACAAAGTGACAGATAAAGAAATCGAGGAACAATTCACTACTTATAAAGATCAATATGGTGAAGCATTTGATGCTGTTTTAGCAGAAAATGGTTTAACTGAAGAACAATTAAAAGACAATGTACGCTTCCAAATTCTACAAAGTAAAGCTGCTGATGATATCGAAATCTCAGATAAAGAAATCGAAGCATACTATAACCAAGCTAAATACGAACTTAAAGGTCGTCACATTTTAGTGGCAGACGAAGAAACTGCATACTCTGTTCTTGAAAAATTAAAAGCAGGTGGAGATTTTGCTGCATTAGCGAAAGAATTCTCTACTGATACTGGTTCTGGAGCAAATGGTGGAGAACTTGATTGGTTTACAGTTGGTCAAATGGTACCTGAATTCAATGATGCAGCATACGCTCTTGAATTAAACACTGTTAGTGAACCAGTTAAATCTCAATACGGCTACCATATTATCGAAATCACGGACAAGCGTGAAGTTGAAGGCTATGGTTCGCTAGAGGACAAAAAAGAAGAAATCCGTTCAATCATTATTGAACAAAATGGCGGCGTTGCTGCTAAAATCACGGACTTACTAAAAGAAGCTAAAATCGATATTAAAGATGAAGATTTAAAAGCGGCTTTAGCGAATTACGACCTTTCAGACAAAGAGGCTGATGAAGAAGCAGCTACTACTGAAAAAGAAGAAGAAAAGTCTGATAAATAAGATGGCAAAACGCGTAAACGATGAGTTTACGCGTTTTTTTGTTGCCATTTAGATTTTCTTAACAAACTCTGATTTTAATTTCATTGCGCCAAAGCCATCAATTTTACAATCGATATTATGGTCTCCCTCAACTAGACGAATATTTTTTACTTTCGTCCCGATCTTTAAAGTCGATGAACTTCCCTTTACCTTCAAATCCTTGATCACAGAAATTGTATCGCCATCAGCAAGTACATTGCCATTTGCATCCTTCACAACTAATGCATCTGCTTCAGCCTGTTCATCTCCACTTGTCCATTCATGGGCGCATTCCGGACATACGAATAGCTCCCCGTCCTGGTATGTATACTCCGAATTACACTTAGGGCAATTTGGTAAACTCAATCCGCTTCTCCTCCACTCTCTCTTATGTAAGTCTTAAGTATATAGAATTCTTTCACTCTCATCCATTATTTCTATATTTCACGGGGTGAAAACGTTTAAAACGACTAATTATTCCCCTTTTTGCACACTCTGAATATAAAACGAAAGTGAGTTTGGTTATGAAAGTATTGTCTCTTAGTAGTACGTTATTAGCTTTGCTATTCATTCTCTCTGGATGCGGTGCAACTGAATTTAAAGCTGATTCGGATTATAAAGTAATGAATTTCGAATACACCAATCAACGCAATGAAACAGTTTCTTTAGAAAGCTTAAAAGGCACTCCATGGCTTGCAATGTTTATCTATACTCGCTGTAATACAGTTTGCCCTCCAATGACCTCCAATATGGCGGATGTCCATTCTGCAATTGAAGAAGAAGGCATTGAAAATTATAAAATTGTTGGATTTTCAGTTGATCCTGCTCATGATACTCCGGAAGTGTTGAGCAACTATTTATCTTATTATCCTGTGGAAGATGACTCAAAATGGGAGCTTCTTACTGGTTACAAGCAATCAGACATAACCCAGTTTGCGCTTCAATCCTTTAATACAGTGGCAAAAAAATTAAGGGGTTCAGAAGATGTCGTCCATGATGTTAAGTACTTCCTTGTCGATCCTAACGGAACAACCGTCAAATCCTATGACGGCTATAATGATGTGCCAATTGAGGAGATTGTAAAAGACTTGGGGCGTTTGCAGTGATTGGTATAGTGGTTAACTTTTCGGGAATCGACTACCCATCTCGATTCCCCATCCCGCTTAAAAGCAATATCTTCGCGCATCGAGAAGCTCCCTAAGTATTCTTCTTCGCTTCGATCCCCTTCTCCTTGCCTAAAACAACTACTTCGAAAGGCACAAAACACACCGACATTCCTTTTCAAAATTTCATCTACACAAAAAATAGGCACCCTGATTTGAGTGCCTATCGAAGTTACTTTATTCAAATGTTGGTTTGTAGAAAGAGCGATTATCTAATGGGAATAATCTTTCCGTAAATTCGCCTGGTTTTGTTTTGGCCAATGCTCTAGTTAGCATATTCATTTTGGCATCGATATTATCGATATAGTGAAGGATTTCCGCCTCTTGAATCATTGGTTTTTTCGGGCTGCCCCATTCTTCCTTGCCATGATGGGATAATACGATATGTTTTAAAATCACGACTTCTTCTCCGTCGATATTTAATTCCTTTGCAGCTAGACCAATTTCATCCACCATAATTGATATATGGCCCAGTAGGTTACCTTCTACTGTATAGGCAGTTGCAATCGGACCAGTTAACTCTTTCACTTTCCCGATATCATGCAAAATAACGCCAGCATAAACCAAGTCGCGATTTAAGGAAGGATACAAATCACAAATCGATTTTCCAAGACGCAGCATTGACACAACATGATCGATTAACCCCGAGGCATAGTCATGGTGGTTTTTAGATGCCGCTGGAAAAACAGTGATTTCAGATTGATATTTCTTCAGAATGTATCTAGTGATTCGAGAAATATTCGGATTTTTTATTTCGAAGAAAAATTGTGTCAGTTCTTCATATAATTCTTCTTTTGGCGTTGTCGCTGACGGAAGAAGATCATTGATTTGAACGCCCTCTTCTGGCTTAACAACTCTAATCTGTTTGATGCGCAGCTGATTTTTCCCTCTATAATCATGAATCTCCCCACCAACCTGTACGATGACTTCCGGGCGATACATTTGCTCATGGTCCTCATTTGTATCCCATAGCTTTGCCTCAATATCTCCACTCTTATCCTGTAAGATGAGTGTCATGAAAGGTTTTCCTACTGTCGTAACTCCTTTTGTAGCTTGTTTGATTAATAAAAATTGATTTACTGGTTCACCCGCTTGGAGTTGTGTGATTCCTTTCATAAGAAAACACTCCTTTTTTATATACTAGTTCAAAACTGATATTACTATTGTAACATGCAATTCCAACTGATACGATTGAAATTCTTTAGAACTGGTTACTTCAGACATCAGACAACAATAGCTAAATTTACTTAGTTGAATTTTCACTATTTTCCGATGAATTATTCTAATATATCTTGTATAATGTAGTATATCTTCTAGAAAAGGGGTAGGGATGATATGGAGAATTTTCGTTTCACAGCATTTGAAAAAACAGGGGAAATATTATTTGATGAAGTTTGGTCATTTGAAAACGAAGAAATCGCAAAAGTAGAAGGTCAAAAACAAATTGAGGAAAAAGGGGTGGAGAGTAAAACTCACCGCCTTGTAAACTCTGCTGGCAAGCTGATATTATTCCACATTTAATGATGAAAGGCGCCTCGAAGCTCGAGACGCCTGTTTTTTATTTCCCTTTAAATTGTTGGGCTCTTTTTTCGATAAATGCTGTGATTCCTTCTAGATGATCCTCTGTTTTACGCATTTTCACTTGACCTTTTTCCTCCCTTTTCAGGAAGTTCGTTAATTCATGAACCTTTTCGGCATGCAGGATTTCTTTTGTTTCAAGCATCGCTAAAATTGGTGAAGACAGGAATTTGCCAACCAGCTGATCCACAAAGCTTTCTGCTTCCCCTTCATCCACTTGGAAATCAATCAGTCCTAATTGATGCGCTTCTTTAGGGCCCATCACATCACCAGCCCAAATTAACTGCTTGGCTTTAGGCGTGCCAACACGCTCCTTCATAAAGAAATGACCGCCGCCATCTGGTATTAGGCCGATTCCAATAAAATTCATGGCAAGTTTACTGTTTTCCTCTGCCACAATCACATCACAGCCTAGAGCCAAACTAAAACCAAGCCCTGCAGCAGCACCACGAATTTGTGCGATTGTAATCATCGGTAGTTGGTAAAGAGCTAAAACCATTCGCGTTATGTAGCTCATAATATTTTCAAAATCTTTTGGGTCGCCTGAGGTAACCATCATTTTAATGTCGCCGCCAGCCGTGAAAATCTTCCCTTCCCCTTTAATCACCAAAATTTGAACCTCTGGATTTTCCTTTAAAAATTCAAAGCAATCCGCAAGCTCTCGCAGCATAAGTAGATTCATTGAATTTGCGACTTGCGGTCTGTTAAATGTTAAAGTTGCACGTCGATCTGCAATGTCTACCCTTATTGTTTCATAAGCCATCTTTTTACCCCCATGTTCTTAATGAATCTCCATTCAGTTTATATATTCGATTTTTAGCTCGTTTTTCCCTTTATTTACTTAAATATTTCCCAACTTGACGCCCTGTAAACAAACAGCCGCCAACAAATGTACCTTCCAAGGACCTGTATCCATGAACGCCGCCTCCGCCGAATCCACTCACTTCCCCCGCCGCATATAATCCTTGAATTGGTTCTCCTGCCCCATCCAGCACTTGTCCATCTAAATTTGTCTGCAATCCGCCTAAAGTCTTTCGAGATAAAATGTTCAGCCTAACCGCAATGAGTCGCCCATTGTTTGAATCCAAGATTTTATGGGGCTTTGCTACTCTTATTAACTTATCGCCTAGATATTGTCTGGCACTTTGAATCGCCATAACCTGCATATCCTTCGTAAACTTATTATCCAGCTCGCGATCCCTTGCTAAAATTTGATCTTTGATCTTGATGAAATCAAGCAATTCATTGCCTGCCAAGTTGTTCATGCCGTCAACTAAATCCTTCAGGCTCTCCGCAATAACGAAGTCCTCTCCATTGTCCATAAAGGCTTTTACCGGTGCAGGTGGACCTGGCAAGACGCGCTTCAAGATTTGTTGAATGCTTTTGTTTGTCATATCAGGATTTTGTTCAGACCCCGATAAGGCAAATTCTTTTTCGATCATTTTTTCAGTTAAGATAAACCAGGAATAGTCGTAGCCGGTTTTCATAATGGCCTCCAACGTACTTAACGTATCGAACCCTGGAAAGTTAGGAGCTCCAAAGCGATTCCCTAATGCATCAAACCAAATGGAAGAGGGCCCTGGTAATATTCTGATTCCATGATTATTCCAGATGGGATTCCAGTTTTTAAGCCCTTCTGTGTAATGCCACATCCGGTCCCGGTTTACGATGGATGCACCAGCAGCCTCCGAAATTTGCAGCATTCGTCCATCAACATAAGCCGGTACACCTGTCACCATATTTTGGGGTGGGTGTCCAAGTCGCGGCGGCCAATTTTCGCGAACAAGCTCTAAATTGGCTCCAATTCCCCCACTTGCAACTATGACTGCATCGCCGTAATATTCAAAGTCAGCCAATTCTACTCTCGAGCTTTCTTCTCCACGCTGGATTGAGCTTTCTTCTAGAACTTTCCCTTTTATGCCAACAATCGCTCCAGCAGAGGTCAGTAATTCATCTACTTTATGCCGAGGCTTATAATCTATTTTTCCTTCCAGGGAAGCTTGCTCTACCTTTTTAGCAAATGGCTCGACAATTCCCGGACCAGTTCCCCACACAATATGGAAACGCGGCACTGAGTTTCCATGTCCTCCCGCAAGTGAGCCTCCCCTTTCCGCCCATCCGACAACCGGGAAAAATTTAATGCCCAACGAGCGCAGCCATTCATATTTTTCTCCGGCTGCAAAATCTACATAGGCCTTCGCCCATTGATATCCCCAGTAATCTTGGTCCTCTAATCGATCAAATCCTGCAGTCCCAAGCCAATCCTGCCATGCTAATTCCTTTGAATCCTTTATCCCCATTCTTCTTTGCTCAGGTGAATCGACTAAAAATAATCCTCCAAATGACCAAAAAGCCTGTCCCCCAATTGAATTTGCAGGCTCTTGGTCTACAAGCAGGATTTTTTTGCCCGCATCGATTAATTCACAGGCCGCTGTTAAACCAGCAAGTCCAGCCCCAACAATCACCACATCATATTTCACACATGCCACCCCTTTTTGACTAAACGCCTATTTAAAGATTTCTTGATTGTTTTTTATATCCCTTTTAGCTTTAAAATTTTATTTTCACATAGATTTGCCATTATTCGCTTTATCGCATTAAATCTTTAAATCTAATAATTCGCTTTCTTACATACATTGTCAGCTTAATCGCAATAATATTCTGACTTTTCGAGATATTCCCAGCATTTTTTACCGGTTTGCAGCTTTCAGGTAGTTAGTAATATTGACGAACATTAAAAATGATAAATGTTAATATCGTTCGTATTTAGATGAATTAAGTAAGCCTTTTCATATGATTTTTTTATTTTTTTTAGAAATTCTGTTGACAGAACGTAAATGCAGGGATTATGATGTTAACAATTAAATCAACGCAAAATATAAAGACGGAGACACGCTCGTTCGTTTGAAATCTATAGAGAGCTGATGGTAGGTGCAAATCAGCGTTTTCTACGATTGTAGTTCCACTCCCGAATAGATTGGCGGAAATTCTTCAGTATGCCGATCCGGTTCATGCACGTTACGCATTTGCTTAGAGGTTGTTCAAAAAATGTTTGGGCAACGAATTAGGGTGGTACCGCGTGAGTATGTTAAGTTAGCCTTTCGCCCCTTACATTTATATGTAGGGAGTGGAAGGCTTTTATATTTTTAGCAAGGCATTAGATTTTCTAAGGGGCAATCATTTTCTTGCATCAAGTGTCAACTGAAATTTCTGAAATTTTTGTGAAATCAACTTTAAAGGAGAGTATTATCAATGGTGACAAAAACTGCAACTGCAACAAACTTAATTAATGTATTTATTGCTGATCCACTAAGTGAAGACGGTATCTTCCCTCTTCGTCAAGAAACAGAATTAAATTTAAACGTAATTATTGAAACAGGTCTAACACCAGAACAATTAATCTCTAAAATTGAAGATGTTCATGTTCTTTTAGTGCGTAGCCAAACAAAAGTTACTCGCGAGATCATCGCTGCTGCAAAAAATTTAAAATTAATCGGACGTGCTGGTGTTGGTGTAGATAATATCGATTTAGCTGCTGCTACTGAGCATGGTGTCATTGTTGTTAATGCACCAGATGGAAATACAAACTCTGCAGCTGAGCATACAATTGCCATGATGACATCCCTTGCCCGTCATATTCCCCAAGCTTATAACGCATTAAAAAATGGCGTCTGGGATCGTAAGTCTTATGTTGGTGTCGAGCTTAAAAATAAAACGCTGGGTGTTGTTGGTTTCGGGCGCATCGGTACAGAGGTTGCTTTCCGCGCAAAAGGTCAACGCATGAACGTTATTGCTTATGACCCATTCCTGACTGAAGAGCGCGCTAAAGAACTTGGCGTTACAAAAGGGACAGTTGACGAGGTTGTTCAAGCTGCTGATTTTATCACAGTACATACTCCGCTTTTACCAGAAACACGCAACCTGATCAATAAAGAGCGATTTGCAATTATGAAAGATGATGTCCGCATTATTAACTGTGCACGCGGAGGAATTATTGATGAGGACGATTTATATGATGCAATCGTGGAAGGTAAAGTAGCAGGCGCTGCTCTAGACGTGTTCGTCGAAGAACCAGCAACGAACCATAAATTATTAACATTGCCTCAAGTTATTGCAACACCACATTTGGGTGCATCTACAATTGAAGCACAAGAATCTGTAGCTGTTGACGTTTCTAACGACATTATTAAATTCTTTAAAACTGGTACTGTAACAAATCCAGTCAATATGCCATCAATTCCAAAAGAATTGCTTGCACAAGTTGAGCCATTCTTTGAACTTGCTGAAAAATTAGGGACATTCCTTTCTCAAGTAACGACTGAGCCTATTAAAGAAATCAGCATTTCATATGCAGGTGAAGTAGCAAACTATGATGTACGTCCTTTAACTTCAAACAATTTAAAAGGCTTGCTGAAAAAAAATCATGGAGAGCATGTAAACGACGTAAATGCTCGCTACTTATCTGAACGTATTGGCATCAAGATCAACGAACATAAAACAACTACTGCAAAAGGCTTCACAAACTTAATTACGGTTGAAGTAAAAACAGAACATGAAGTCCATACAGTAGCAGGAACACTTCTAAACGGTTTAGGTGCTCGCATTGTGAAAGTTGAAAACTATGTAGTTGACGTGATTCCTCAAGGTCACCTGCTTTACATCAAAAACACTGATAAACCAGGAGCAATCGGTCGTGTAGCAACAAAGCTTGCTGAAAAAGATATCAACATCGCAACAATGCAAGTTGGACGTGATCAAGTCGGCGGTACTGCAATCATGATGCTTACAATCGATAACGAAGTCACTGCCGAAGACCTGAATTACGTAGCACAACTTGAAAACATCGATGAAGTAAAAGCTATTACTCTTTGATAGAACGAATTTGGGACACTTCTCCATGAGAGTAACGCCTTCTCTTTTGAAGTGAAAAACAGATTGTATAACTTAAGATAGAGCATGGCATTCCATAAGGGTGCCATGCTTTTTATATTTCTTAAACTGTTTAAATAATCAAGGCTGTTAGCAGCATGGATAATTTTCGAGTACGTACAAATATTAATAGGTGGAGAATTTCCGTCTAATGTATAAAATGGAGGCTTAATTAGCCGATATAAGCGGAGAATTTCCGATTGTTCGCTCTAAATATGCCCAAATGCAAGTATTTTGGCAATTTAAACGGATAAAACACCTTTATTTGAGGGGAAAAATAGAAATTTTTTAATTTAACCGGAAATTATCCCTTTATTTTCCAAACATTAGGAAACAAAAAACAGATGGAGAAAAACTGAACGGTTTCCACATCTGTTTTTTCATTTATATCGTTTTCAGCAAATCCAAAAACTCTGTTAATGAAGTGACTTCATATGTTGGTGTAACTCCTGTTTCATTTACACTTCCTTCGCGATTAATCCAGACATTTTTCATGCCTACACTTGCTGAACCTTTTATGTCTGTGTTGAGATTATCGCCGACCATGATGCCTTCGCTGGCTGTAATGCCTACTTTGTCCATCATATATTCAAAGAGTTGTGCATCGGGTTTGCCTTTTCCAAAATCACCAGAAATAATGACCTGGTCAAAATATGGTCGAATTTCTGGAGTTATTTCAAGCTTTAGGTTTTGTAAGCTTGGCGCCCCATTCGTTAGCAATACCAGCTGATATTTACCCTTTAGTTCATCTAGCACGGCATATGTATCCTTATAAACAAACGGCGATTTTTTACGCTCTTCCACAAAACGCTCCCCAAGCTCTGCACCCAATCCTGCATCCTCAATGCCTAAAACCTTTAAGCCATTTGTCCAAGCATCTGTACGATATGTAGGAATGATTTCCTTCATTTTTTGAAATGAATCAGTTGGGTCTTCAAATGTTCCCCATAGCCCCTCAAAAGGATTGATTCCGATCAGGACTGTATAATCATAAGTTTCATAAGCTTCATACAAATTTCTTGCTTCACTTCGGACCGCTTCTTCCAGTTTTACAGGGTCCACATCACACTTAGTCGCTGCATAGGTACATGTTTTTTCAAATGCGGTCTTGATGCTATGTTTATCCCATAATAATGTATCGTCTAAATCAAAAATAATGGTTTTTAATGGCATGATTTATCTCCTATTGAATTCGATTAAATTTTTTCCACAAGCTGTTTCGCTACCAATCTATTTTACCATGTTTTCAGAATTATTTGGATAAGAGATTAAAAGCATTTACTTTACATTACTTATAATTTTCAACTCCAAAATGCAGCAACTAGATAAGTTATACAAGCTCCGACATTCGCATATGCTCTTTTAACACCAATTCGCTACTAGAAGAAGGAGAGAGACGATGATTAAAAAGTTTGCATCTGACGCTCTAGGACTATCGGATATTGGGAAAGTAATTGAACCATATGATTACGACAAAACGGAATCGGATGATTACATACTATATGAAAAAGGAGAACGGATCTATTTTCTTATTAAAACAAAGAGCGATGAATATTGTTTTACTAGCTTGGCCTTGATTCATGTAGCGGGAGATTCTGCTGTCAGTAAAAAACGCACCCTAAAACGGTATGATTATAAATTTAATCTCGTACGGCAAGTATCCTTTGAAGCATTGGATTTGGATATCGAAATTCAATTTACGATTGGTGAAACAGCTTTTCATATTGAGATTCATAAAAATTTCGCAGCGAAAGCAAAAGATTTATATAAGTGCTTAATAACGATGGAACGAATGATGCGGGAAAACGAAAAGCATCGCAACTTTATGTTTGATAGTTTGGAGTATGCCACAAGAAGCCTGGCTTCAGCAGGTCATGGACAATACTCACCAGCCGAATCCTTTAAATCCATTGCCGAATTCACAAATCAATGGTTACAGGACAGCAGCAAAACCTATTCAAAAGAAAATTATAGTGATATTTTTGAGCTTTTTATAAGATATTGAGTGGAATAAAGGATTTATCGCCCAAATGTCGAAATCGGTGTATTTACTCATGTTATATATTAGGGGAAACTTTTACTTTCCTACCCGCTGAAAAATCCGTGCCCTGTTTTACTGGGAGCACGGACTTTTAATATATTTCATCTTTTTTTACTTTTTTTTTAATTGTTCTAAAAGGTTTCCTGCACGGTACTTTTGTTCCTCAGTTTCATTTAATAGGATCGGCATCCGGATGTGTTGCTACGAAATAGCCCAGTTTTTCAGCACCAAGTTTACAAAATAATTAACCCCATCCTGACCTGCTCTTCTTGTCCCTCCATCGTCTGATTGCATTGCAAAGCGTTTTCTGGTTAGGCATTCGTTGCACTAATAGGAATAAACAAATTTAAAATCTCTTTTTTGCAAATAAAAGAGATTGGGACAGAAGTAGAAATTTCTTTATTAAAAAATTGATACTTTAAGAATTGATTGCAGTGAAGGAGCGAGTGTAGCTGCCGACTGCGTCTTTCGCTACAGAGCTTCCTGGGGGAACAGCACGAGGGAGAGACTACAGGCTCGAGCCGTGTCTGTGGATGCGCGTCCCCGCAACGGAAATCAATTTTAGCTATATCAAAAACACACCATTTTCCTACTCGAGGAAAATGGTGTGTTTGGTTTTTGTCCCAGCCTCTTCAGCAATTCAGAGTATATCGATTACGTCCATTTCGTTTGGATTCGTACAGGGCATCATCCGCTATTTTAAAGATTTCCTTGTACTCTGTAATCATTCCATTAGCATTAGTACTTGCACCCAGGCTTACATGAATGGCTATCTTCTGCCCATCCAGTTCAATGACTGTATTTACGATATGGTTATATAGATTATCAACAATTTCAACCAATTCTTCCTTCGATGAAACCTTCACTACAGCAACAAATTCATCTCCTCCATATCTTGCAAGGATACTATCATAAGCCGATAAGTTGTCATTTGTCATATTCACTACTGACTTTAAAATATCATCGCCCACAAGATGCCCATGGCAATCATTGATCTGCTTGAAATAATCTATATCCAATATGAAAAAGCCTAATAACTGAGCGGTCAATTTTGC
Organism: Ureibacillus sp.; assembly: GCA_032083605.1. Classification (GTDB taxonomy): domain Bacteria; phylum Bacillota; class Bacilli; order Bacillales_A; family Planococcaceae; genus Ureibacillus. The sequence goes on along the minus strand of DAMDNS010000010.1, from coordinate 7,335 downwards.
TTCCTTCAACCACTTTTTAATATTTTTTTCAAAGTATCGGCGATTATAGCAGGCCGTCAGCGGATCCTTGGTTGACATGGATTGATACTGCTTCTCATTTTGGGACATTTCGATTTGCATGATATTTTGATTGAGATTAATTTCTTTAATTTTTAATAAAATATCAATATAATCCTTTTGAATAGCGATTAAACGGTCTTTGTCTTCTAATTCTGCAATTACGTCCACCAAGATTTCATTGATTTCTTCCAATAAAATCAGATCGTTATTACGGGAAGCATATTCCTTTGCTTTTGCCAGGATTTCGTTTGCTTCGTCAAAGCGTTTTTGTGCTTTATACCATAGCCCCTTATACTTTAAAATGTAAATGGCCGTTTTCATTATTGGTTTGCCATCTATAAAAGAAAATAAAAAATCAAAAAGCTTATCTGCCTTCTCATACTCTCCCAGCTTCGTATAAGAGTTTGCCAAGTTTAGATTTAATAAGAACATCAATTCCTCTTGATGTGGCTTACCAATCTTCTTCGATAATTCCAACCCTTTTAAAAGGTAGTTGATTGCGCTTTGAGGGTTCTCTTCCTCTAAATAATAAACCCCTAGATTATTATAGATCTTGCATAGTGAAACAAAATCATCTAATTTTATAGCTAGAAGTTTTGCTTTTATTAAATATTCTAGATTTTTCTCTTGATTTCCAAGCTCTCCACAAACAGATGCATAAGTATTATAATACTTTGCTCTTTGTCCGTCTGTTCCATGGTCATCAATCCATTCTGTAACTTTCTTCAAGTCAGCAATACAAGATTGAATATCTCCTATATTGAAATTTATTTTGCTTCTGTTCAAATATAAATCAATCAGTAGGTTGTAATTTTTTTCTTGTAATGCAAGACTAGTCGTCGGATCAAATAAGTTCAAAAATTCATTAAATCTTTCTTCGTCTACAAGGGCATTCATTGTAATTTTCAACTCTTTTAGTTCTTGCAACTCATCACTCCCTAACCAATCCCCACTACTTTTTTCATATTATTTATATTAAAGTTATACATGAATTATTGCTCAGTTACAATATTCACATTTCAAAAATCTTGCAAAAATGAATTTTCTGTCTTTTTATACTATACCATTTTAACTATTTAAATAAAATAAATAAAGTTAATTATTCCCTTTGGAGGAGTTGTAAGATTGCGAGGCGGCACTTCTATATGAAATAGGCTGCAAGTTCTTAGTTTGATGAAAACTATGCCCTTATAATGAATCTACCTATGATAGAGAACCTTGAAACTATTAAATTCCCTATGGCTCAACTAATAATTTTTATCCAAGCAAGTGCAGATTAAGTTACACAAAGAATAGAGGAGGAAAAAGAACCGGGCAAAAAGTTTACCCGGTTCTCTGTATTTTTTCTATGAAATGCTGAGGATTAATCTGCCCTCTATTATTGGTTGATTTGTGCTGGGTACAACTCGTTTAGCATCTGTATTTTTTTCTCGATTGCCTCTTCAAAAGTCATGATATAAGCTGCAGGGTCTTTCGGGTTATGGAACTGTGTAATTTTCCCATTTTCAGGATTTACAAATTTTGTGGAAGCTCCGCAACCAATCCCCAAGATTGTTTGTACTTCTTCCATGATCACGATATTGTAGATACTTTCTTCCCCTGGTTTACAATAGCCCACGTTCTCTAAGTTCCCAAGGATATTTTTTTGACGGTATAAGTAATAAGGTACATAGCCATTTACTTTCGTCCAATTACTTGCCATATCCATCATTTTCGTCACGGTTTCACGATCGGCTACTTTATATTTATCTTTATTGTGCGTCATTTCAGATGCACGTTTAAAGGATAGGGTATGAACAGTTAAGGATTCCGGCTGCATTTTTGCACTTTCATCCAATGAATGCTGGAATTCCTCGATGCCTTCATTTGGCAGCCCGATAATTAAATCCATATTGATATTATTCATCCCGGATTCCCTCGATAACCAGAACTTATCAACTGTTTCCTGAACGGTATGGTGACGGCCAATCGCCTTTAATGTTTCATCCGTATAGCTTTGTGGATTCACCGAAATTCGGTCGATTCCCCATTTTTTCAGGACGTCAATTTTTTCCGGGGTAATTGTATCCGGTCTTCCCGCTTCTACTGTAATTTCGCGAATCTTTTCTGGATTCGGGAAGGATTCAAACATTGTTTTATACAGGGCGTCCATTTCATCTGCTTCAATAGAGGTTGGTGTTCCCCCACCCCAATACACAGAGGTGATATTCATGTTGTGATCCTTTAGCCATTTCCCCATTGCACGGATTTCGATGTGCAGTCCATCGATAAAGGATTCTACGCGCCCCGCTTTACGGTTACTTTGAATCGCATAGGCAGGGAAAGTACAATAGGCACATTTTGTCGGGCAGAAAGGTACTCCGATATAGACAGATAGCTCTTTGCCGATTTCATCCAGATCAGGGATTGTTATTAATTGGCGTTGAACAATTTCACGCATTAAGGCGATTTTCGAATCCGAAATACGGTAGTCCTTCTTTAAGATGGCATAGATTTCCTCATCGCTCATGCCTTCTTTTCGATACTTATGGTAAAGCTTCGTTGGACGAACTCCTGTTAGAATCCCCCATTGCTGCGTCATTCCTGTATATTGCTCAAGTACATCGAGCATGACATGGGAAAGTGCCCGCTTCATGCGGATCCCCTGCTCTTTTTCTGTACCCTCTGTTTCATATTGAATTGAATAGTTACTTGTATATGTCGATCCGTCAACTGCTAATTCACAGGCAGTGTGGATTGTATAGTCTATATCGATTGAATGCTGGAAACGAAAAGATAGCTCTGCATCCTCTGCAGTGACTACGATTTTTGAGTCTTCATAAAATAGATTCGCAATATGATTTAAAACGCGATTCCAGTCCTCTTTAAACACTTCATTTATTTCAATTTTTTTCATCACTTGTGTCTCTCTTCCCTATTAATTTCACATTACCGTTAACAACAAAGGAGAAATTACTCATTGGCACGAATAATCGTATTGAATTTCAAACGTTAATTATAACACGTCACTTAAATATAACAAATGAAGAAGAGGAAATGGTAATTATTTTGCCTTTTAGAGGGGACTATTGATGCGCAGCTTACACAGTAGGCTACGATATCTGGATAGGAAAACTTTCTGGATATATTACTGACTGGTTTTCCTGCTGTTGAACCCTTTTCAGGAATCGAGATTGCTTCTCGATTCCCGTCACCATCACTTTCAAGCTCTTTCGGGCACTGAGACTACTCCTCGATTCCCGTCACGTTCACTTTCAAGCTCTTTCGGGCACTGAGACTACTTCTCGATTCCCGTCACGTTCACTTTCAAGCTCTTTCGGGCACTGAGACTATTTCTTGATTCCCGTCACGTTCACTTTCAAGCTCTTTCGGGCTCTGAGACTACTTCTCGATTCCCGCCACGTTCACTTTCAAGCTCTTTCGGGCACCGAGATTGCTTCTCGATTCCCGTCACCCTCATTTTCAAGCTCTTTCGGGCTCTGAGACTACTTCTCCATTCCCGTCACTTTCACTTTCAAGCTCTTTCGGGCATCGAGATTGCTCGCGTGGCCTCTCTTTTCAGTTTTTACTGTTCACTTCACCACTTCTCTTGGGCTCTGCACAAAAAAATCCCAAAAGCTTGTTAATACATAAGCTTTTGGGACATAACACTAATCAGCTTTCTTACAAACCGTCGTATAAAGACTGGATTGGTTTTACCAGGATGCGGTTTACTTCTTCGATTACTTTGCTTAGAGCCATTTCCGCTTCTAGCATAGCAAGGATTGTTGCACTTGATTGGGCTAGTTGAGCTGTTTTTTGTGCATATAATAGCTCATCTTCCAATAGCTCTTCGCCGTTCATTTGCTTTTGTTGAAGCTTCATTTGCACATCACGGAAGTTTGTGAATAGCACTCTTGCTTCATCATCTGCACGAACTGCTTCTACCGCTTCCTTCAAAACTTTGAATTCATCCATTTCACGCATTGTTGCTTCTAATTTGTTAATGTCATTGTAAATGTTGATCACTCTGGTTCCCACTCTCATTTTTTAATTTAATAGGAAGACAATTAAACCCTGCACGATTCCTATTATTCCACCTAATACCGCCCCTAAGATGGTAATCATTTTTAATTCTTTTGACGCAATGCTTAAAACAAGCTCCTCTAATTTTTCTAATGGGAAAGAATCCACTTGCTCACGAACTACCTCATCTAAATTTAAACGATTTAACACATCTTCCAGTTTGTTCTCGGCTTCCTTAAAGCCTTTATTCACTAGCTTTGGCAGTAAATCATGTTTAGCATAGTCATTACCCTGTGGCCAATAGTAGCTGATTGGCTGATTTAAATGCTCACGAATATTCAACTCTCTTTTCGCGTAGCTTTGGATATTGCTTAAAATTGAATCAAAATCTACTTCTTCTAAGTAATTCAGGATTGGCTGCTGCTTCAATTTATCCCATTCCTGAGAGACGATGTTGACCAGAAGATTTTTTGTTCCTGGTGCTTTTAAGAAATTGATTAGTTCACGTTGAATTTTCGATACAAGAGAAGCTGAATCCCCCAAGAACATTTGAATCATCCCGCCAAATGACCCTTTTGAACCCAAGAAGTCATCCATCATATTCTTAATCGTTAACTCGCCTTTAGGAGAAAGGAAATACTCTTCCCCTTTTTCCAAAATATGGGCAGCAACCTCAGGGATTTTTCTATCAATTATCTCGTGGACATTACTTGGAAGTAGAGCCTCGATTGATTTTGTAGATAAAGTATTTTTCATCGAATGGAATTGCTTTTCAATGATCACATCTACCTTCTGCTCAATCGTATCCGGCAATTGCTCAAAGCCGCCTTGCTTTAGCCAATCATCAATTGTTTTATCCTCTGTGAAAATTAGGTCTTCCACTTTGGCTTGGGCGAATTTTAAAACAGTCGATTGGATTTCTTCATTAAATAACTTTTTTCTAAATACCTCTGGTGTTAATAGATAATTTCTTACTGTTACACCGATTTGTTTGGATAATTCCTGACGTCGTTTTGGAATTAAGCCAGGAGTGAATGGCAGACGCCACTTTTTGATATAGAGTGCATTGTATGGACGGAATAACATTTTAATGGCTAGATAGTTTGTAAAGCCTCCAATGACTGCACCGACCACAGCCATAAAAATTATGGTAATCACTGCATTTTCCATTTAAACCCTCTCATTTCTTTCAAACTCGTTCCTATTATATCAGAGTCTTCTCTCATAAAGATAATATTAGCCATTTTCCCTATCTTTTAGTACGATTAACGTATGTTGAAAGTTTTTAGAAAACTTGGCTAATCGAAAAGCTTTTTAGCGATTAGCCTTAGTTGCACTTATGCGGATAAGGAAGTTTCAGGCTTTCTTATCTACCAAAGAAGGGGGATGCGCAATGATTCAGCATTTTAACTTTAAGCCATTATTTGAAAATAATTTGCTGCCGGGGTGGGCAATATCATTCTATTATAAACAGCAGCTCTACAAGGCTGAATATAAAAAAGATGGCAAGATCGTTTGGTTAGGGGACAAGCCGCTTGAAGATGACATGGCAAATGTTGAAAAAATGATTCACGAGCTAATGCTATTCCACGTTTATGATTGATTTGTGATACTCGGTTAAGTAAAAAACGAGCTTGCCTTGGCAAACTCGTTTTTTATCTATTCACCATTCACTTTATATTTTCTACTAAACACTAAGTAAAAATAAGTAGAGGCTATTAAGTAGAGACAGCCTGTAATTGAAAAGGCATATGCATAGCCCCAGTAATTCCCATAGGTTGTTACCAGCCATGCTGCCGGAAGCCCCATCGTAGCCCATCCGATATTAAAAACCATTTGACTGATTGAATTTCCAAGCCCTTTGTATTTATTATGAACCACATCCATTGCGATGGCACTTTGAATTGGATTTCCCGCATTCATCAATGCCTGACGCATTAAAAATCCAATAGAAGCAATGAGCAAGGAATTGGTGAACGCCGTCAAGAATAAAAACGGAATGGACAATAACTGGAATATAACTAAAGCTCGAACCTTCCCTACCCTTTTTACAAGCAATGGCCCTATCAGCATGGCAACGGCCGTCATCGCAGAACCGAGTGCTATGATCAACCCAACATAGGAATTAGAGGCATCGAAGCGATTGGCGAAGTATAAATTCAAGTATGGAATAACTAAGCCTGAGCCGGTTCCAATCAGCAAATTTGCCACTCCGAATAAGATGATCATAGTAAAATTCTTCTTAAAGCTGCTATCCCCTGAATCCTCTATTTCCTTCGAGGTATCGATCAATCTTCCTTTTATTTCGTTCCCGGACTTTGCATTGCTTAAAGCAATTAACGGAATCAATCCACCTGCGAAAATGACTGCCCCTAAAATTAGTGAGCTGCGAATACTTTCCACCGCACCAAATTGAAAAACCAGCTGAAATCCATCTGCAACAAATCCACCCAGCAGGTTTCCGATTACATTGGCGACCGTCGTAGCTGCAAAGTGAATACTGAACAAATTCATTCTTTCGGTAGGCTTTGAATTCTCTGCTAAAAAAGGAACACCTGAAACCTGAACAAAAGCCCAGACAATGCCGGTTAAAAAGGCAAATACCAAAATTGGCTGTTCCACGGAAACAATACTTCTACCAAAGAGCATAATAGAAGAAATAAATGTACCCGCCAATAAAATGGCTTTTCGCCCAACACGGTCACTAATAATTCCTGCCGGGACTAACATTAAAGCTGTTGCCAAGGAAGTAATTGAAATGACACTGCCATTCACTGTTTCGGAATAACCTAACTCGCGAATGTAAAGATTGTACATGACACCAAAAACACCCATTCCAATTTGAATAAGGACATTCGCAAGCATGAACAATTTAATATTTCGGTTAAAGGACATGATATTCGAAAACCAATTTTTCAGCCTTTTATTCATGGTGAATACACCACTTTCCACACATTATTTCGACAATCTAAATATACGGTTTTCGGTATAGATAGACAATAGTATTTTTGATATATTTGAAAATTTCTTACAAATAAAATATCATACCCATGTTAAATAGAAGAAAGCTGATCCAAAGATTCTGGACCAGCTTTCTTCATTCTTATTTAATTTAATGCTCCCGCTTGTAAGCGATACATTGTTTCATATCTTCCACCCAGCGCAACCAACTCTTCATGAGTGCCTCTTTCCACAATTTCGCCTTTGTCTAAAACGAGAATCTGATCGGCATTTTTAATAGTAGATAAACGGTGGGCAATGATGAATGTC
>DAMDNS010000009.1:0-20032 GCA_032083605.1 Ureibacillus sp. | reverse complement strand
CAGATTATTGACCTGATCAGTGATTGGATTACCTATCATCAATAATATTCCCGTTACAATACCTGCCAGCAATAAGACAATGGTTAACATACTTGCCCATCGAGGAGCACCCTTCTTTTCCAATAGTCTTTGTAATGGTTCAGATATGTAATATAAAACCCCTCCCAATAATAATGGGATAAAAATTGTTTTAATAATGATATAGAACGGGCTAAATATCCAATGTATCTCGACCACATATTTAATAATTAAAAGCCCAATAATCATTCCAATTCCTACTTGGAACCAGACCTTTTTTGTCACTGACAATCACCTCTTTCCATATTGTTGGATTGATAATTATTTCCTATTCATCCTGTTTGAGTAATTTTAAACTTCTATTATGTATTCCCTCTCAAATTAGGTGAAATTTTTTCTAATTTATATAAATAATTCTAAAATCCATTATATCTTATCAGATAAAAAAACTCTCGGAAATGCTATTCCGAGAGTCATCCTTGCTATTATAGACTTGCATCATCAACAGAGTTTAAATATTCTTCAATTGCCCCGATTACTGATTCTACACAGCCATCATCAAATGGTGAGATTAATCCTGCTTCTTTTGCCAGCTTAGTAAATGACATAGAACCACCTAGCTGACAAAGATGAATATAATCCTTCCACGCAGAGTCGAAATCTTCTCTTGAACGTTTCCAGAATTGGAAGGCACAAACTTGCGCAAGTGTGTAATCAATATAATAGAATGGGCTTGCATAAATATGTGCTTGGCGTTGCCAGAAGCCGCCTGTTTCTAAATATCCATAGCCATCATAATCACGATGCGGCAAGTATTTATTTTCGGTTTCTTTCCATGCCTGCTTACGCTGAGCTGGTGTCATCGCTGGATTTTCATATACTACATGCTGGAATTCATCCACTGCAACCCCATAAGGCAAGAATAATAAGCCGCTTGCTAGATGCGAGAATCTATACTTCTCTGTTTCTTCTTTAAAGAATAGCTCCATCCATGGCCATGTGAAGAACTCCATACTCATTGAATGAATTTCAGCTGATTCATATGTTGGCCATAAATACTCAGGAATCCCAATATTACGGCTTGAGTATACTTGGAATGCATGGCCGGCTTCATGTGTCAGCACATCAATGTCACCTGAAGTGCCGTTGAAGTTAGAGAAGATAAATGGTGAATCGTAGTTATCGATGAAAGTACAATAGCCTCCACTTTCTTTCCCTTTCTTCGCTTCTAAATCCATTAATTCACGATCGATCATATAGTTGAAAAACTCTCCTGTTTCAGGCGACAGCTCTTCATACATTTTTTTGCCGTTAGCTACAATCCACTCTGGGCTGCCTTGAGGCTTTGCATTCCCAGTCAAGAAGTTTAAGCCCTCATCATAGTACTTAAAGTCACTAACACCAATACGGTTCGCTTGTCTTTCATATAGCTTCGTAGCAAGAGGAACGATCAGCTTTTGAACTTGTTCTCTAAAATTCGCTACCATTTCCGCATTGTAATCAATACGGTTCATATTCACATAGCCCAATTCAACATAGTTTTTGTAGCCTAATGTTGTTGCAATTTTATGGCGCAGTTTTACTAGTTGATCGTAAATGTCATCAAATTTTGCGCCGTGTTCACTGAAGAAGTTAAAACGTGCTTCCATAGCTTCTTTACGAACATTGCGATCTGTTGACTCCCCATAAGGCGTAAGCTGAGCAAGCGTTAAAGTCTTCCCATCAAATTCAATTTGAGCAGAAGCTACCAGCTTGCTATATTCCGAAACAAGTTTGTTTTCCTGCTGCATTAACTCAATGATTTCAGGAGAGAAGGCTTTGATTTGATTTTCAGCTAATGCAAACAGCTGTGTTCCCCATTTTTCTTCCAATTGACTTCTAAATGGCGTTTTAACAAGCTCTGTATAGTACTCAAATTGAAGCTCCTCAAATTGCGGTTCTATTTCATCTAGCACATCACGCTCTTTTTGATAAAACTCATCATTTGTATCAATTGAGGCACGAATATATACAAGATTTGCTTGTGTAGAAAAATCATTGCGATACTCATTAATCTTCTCGATTATTTCACTTTGCTTCTCAACAGAATCCGCATTTTTAAACTGCTCAATCAATGCTCGTACTTTATCCTTTATATCATCCAAATTCGGTCTTTTATATTCATAATCCTTAAAAGTTACCATTCTCTTACACACCTCTCCAATAGTTAGCAATCCGAAGTTTACTATTCTATTATTAACTATTTCTACCAAAAGAGCAACTATTCTGATAATTGTTTTTTCATGACAAGCAAGCTCTCGGACGATTCCACCCTATCCACACGTGAACAGCCTTATTTGCACTTATACGGATAGGAAAATTTATCCATTATTATCTATCGAAAAAACACATCCACCTCCAAAAAGGTGAATGTGCCTTAACATTCTAGAATTTAAACTGGTTGATTTCTTCAACCATCTCTTTGGATGTTGTATCAAGGAGCTGTACAACTTCTTCTAATTTATGAACCATATCTACTTGGACATCTGAAGAGCTAGCTACTTCTTTTGTTTGTCCTGCTGTGTTGATGACCAGCTTCTGCATTTCTTCTGTTGAAGCCAGAATTTCTTCCGAGCTTGCAGACATTTCTTCGATCACTGCGGAATCATCCTGAATTTTTGAGTTTACATCCAATACAACTGCTAAAATTTGATTTAGCTTGTCGCCAATCTCCATTACCGATTGGTTTCCAGCCTTTACTTCTTCTGAACTGTTCCCCATCTCGACAAGGGCTTTATCACTAATTAATAAAAAGTTTTCTAGATACTCTTGAATGTCACTCGCAGAGCTTCTGGACATTTCTGCAAGTTTACGAACCTCATCAGCTACTACTGCGAAGCCTTTGCCCGCTTCACCAGCGCGAGCTGCTTCAATAGCCGCATTCAATGCCAATAGATTCGTTTGATCTGCAATACTTGTAATCACCGAAACCATTTCTTTGATGGACTTAAATTTGTCTCCCATTTCACGTACATAGCCTTCAGTATGCAGCACAGATTTTTCAACGCTTTGAATTTGAGACACTACATGCTTGGCATGGTCTACACTCGTTTCCACTAGATTCGTCATTTCAGTAGAAGCTTCCGCCATATCCGATGTGGAATCCGCTAAACGCTGAATTCCGACAGACATTTCATTCATGGCTTGGGTTACTTCATTATTACTTGCTTCCTGCTGATCGCTGCCTGATGCAATTTCAAGGATGCTAGAAGCAATTACGTTATTCGACTTCGCTACTTGGTTTGCAGTTAAATCAATATCTGCTACTGCTTGTTCTAGGTTTTTTGATTTCGTATGGATGTTCAACAATGAATTCGATAAACTAGTAAGGGCATTGGAAAAGGTCCCTGAGAAAATAGCAATTTCATTATTGCTCTTGAATTTTAGTGAAGAAAGCGTGTTATTTACACCTTTTAAGTCTCCATCAGCAAGTTGCTCTGAAGCCTCTCTTAACACGTTCAATGGTTTTAAAGATCGATTTACATAACGGTAAGTGATATACAATCCAATCAGCACAATGATCAAGAAAATAATACTTACTTTTGGGACTATGCTTTTTGCAACGGATGCACTTACTTCATCAACATAAGAAGCATCGATATCAACACCTAAAAATGCCACTACTTCCCCGTTAGCATCCTTCATCGGAATTGTACCGGAAATATATTCTCCATAATCACTGCTCAACAGATCCGAGTGGAATGAGCCATCTTTAAGTACTTTCTGAAGATGCTCATATGTAGTGGATCCTGACGCATCACCGATTGCCGCCGCATTCTCCGTATCATTTTCCGGCATTCCATCTACTAAAAAGGTAACTTCTTCTCCCTCTTCAGGAACTGCATATGTATAGGCATACAGCACACCATTCATTTCACGCAGCTCATTTAGCTGTTCTCTTAAGTTCCAATAGAGATCGTTTTCTTCTGGGTTAGCCGCTAACTCTTTATATTGTTCAACATCGATGAAATTAAGCATATTCTCTGCAATTTCAATCGTTCTGTCTCCAATTGCTGCCTTTACGGATTCCTTGGAATTATAATTCATTGTAAAAACATACATTCCTAATAGAAAGATAAATATGATTACAACGATGGAGAGAATCTGTCTTGATAGCTTTTTTTCTCTTTTCATATGCGAACGCTCCTTTACTACTTAAATTTACTCCTTTTATTTATATCGACAAAAAATGACACCTATTAAATGCTAGACAGTCTTTTTTTCTTAGTTTCCAGCATTATTTTGAACAAAATTCTGTTCAAACAAAAGACTTTTTTACCATGTCATCTGCTTTAAATTCCGAAGAAAAACCCAGTAGCAAACTCTACTGGGTTATAGCATTTATTTATATTTAGTGATTACTCGCCTAAATCAGCGTTGTGGTAAACGCGCTGCACGTCATCCAGGTCTTCTAATGCATCGATCATTTTTTCAAATTTTGCTGCATCGTCGCCTGTTAATGCTACTTCAGTTTGAGGAAGCATTGTTAGCTCTGCTACTGTAAACTCAGTAATCCCAGCTGCTTTAAATGCTTCTTGTGCTGCATGGAATTGGTCTGGCTCTGCATAAACGATGACATTCTCTTCTTCCTCGAATACATCGCGTGCATCAACATCTGCTTCTAAAAGAAGTTCAAGTACTTCATCAGCCGTTTTGCCTTCGATGCCAAATACGGCAGTTGAATCGAACATATAAGCAACAGAACCTGATACGCCCATGTTTCCTCCATTTTTGCCGAAAGCAGCACGAACATCAGATGCAGTACGGTTTACGTTGTTTGTCAAAGCATCCACAATCACCATTGTTCCACCAACACCGAAGCCTTCATAACGTAATTCGTCAAAGTCTTCTCCGCCTGAACCTTTTGCTTTTTCAATGGCTTTATCGATAACATGCTTTGGTACATTATAAGTTTTAGCACGTTCTAAAACGAATTTTAATGCTGAATTCGATTCCGGATCTGGCTCGCCTTTTTTGGCAGCTACATAAATTTCAGTACCGAATTTTGCGTAGATACGACTAGTATTTTTATCTTTTTCGGCTTTCTTGTCTTTAATGTTATTCCATTTACGACCCATTAATTTCACTCTCTTTTCCGTAATGTTAAATATATTTAGAGGGTTAAAACAAACCCTTTAAAGTAAATATGAGACTGTAATATTATACACTATTCTATTATTAAAGAAAAAGGTGAAAGATGTTTCGCAAACAAATAACTTTTTTAAGTTTGGGTTACAGATTATTAGTATTAAATGTGTCTCCGCCCTCCAAGCTGCCACTTTCAAAGCCTTTTTTAAACCATCTTACACGCTGTTCGCTTGTCCCATGGGTAAAGCTTTCTGGCACAATATATCCTTGCACCTCCTTCTGAAGAGTATCATCACCGATTGCATTGGCTGCAGTCAGTGCTTCATCAATATCTCCGGCTTCTAAATAGCCCAGATCTTGCACATGATTTGCCCATACCCCTGCATAATAATCAGCCTGTAATTCTAGTTTTACCGATGCTTGGTTATACTCCTCTTGGCTGACTTTTCCATTTAACTCGTGCACTTGCTGCGAGGTGCCCAATAAGGTTTGGACATGGTGCCCCACTTCATGTGCAACAACGTAGGCCATTGCAAAATCTCCTGGCGCACCAAAGCGGTTCTTAAGCTCCTGATAGAAGCTCAAATCAATATATAGCTTTTGATCGGCAGGACAATAAAACGGACCCACCGCTACACCAGCTACACCACATCCGGATTGGACACTATCCGTAAACAATACAAGAGTTGGGTTTTCATAGGCCATCCCTTGTTCTTCAAACAACTGGTGCCAGACATCCTCTGTATCTGCCAGTACAACCGAAACAAACTCGGCAAGCTCTTCTTCTTCAGCTGTTGGAACGTATTCAGTATTGCTTCCATTTTGTATTTGGCCCTGATTGACTTGGTTCAGCACATCACCCGCATCGCCTCCATTCAGAAGGGTAAAGATAATCGCGATGATAATTCCTATTCCTCCGATACCGCCACCAATGGCACCCTTGCTCATCCCACGACGGTCTTCTACATTACTGCTTTTTCTTCTGCCCTTTGTCTCCATAGCTCACCTCTCCATAAATGCGTCTACACTTTAGTATTACCCCGTTTTTAGGTAGAACAGTACATTTATAATGAAAGAGGATACGGTTTTACTTTGTCTCTGAAAGAATTTTGCTTAGCAATGCTTCACAGCCTTCTTCAACCAATTCGTACGTTTCTTGAAAATCCCCCGTATAATATGGGTCCGGTACATCCTTTTGATGGGGAGTTAAATCCAGGAATCTAAAAATTTTCGGCTGCTCCGGCTGTCCAAGCATTTCACATATGTTTCGCACATTACTACTATCCATTCCAACGATATAATCAAATGCTTCAAAGTCTGCCGATGTAAGCTGGCGTCCTTTCATACCGCTTGTTGAGATTCCAAACTCCTTTAGCTTTGCCCGAGTCCCTTTATGAGGTGCTTCCCCAATATGCCACGAGCTCGTTGCAGCAGAATCTACCTTAATAGAGCTGCTTAGTCCCCTTTTTTCAACTAAATCACGCATTACTGCTTCTGCCATCGGAGAACGACAGATATTTCCTAGACATACAAATAGAACACGTATCATAGCATCTCCCCCAAATTTTTCACATAAATTTTCGCTTGGTTTCCAAATGGATCATAGGTTATGCCCTTTTCCATCCAGCCCAGTTTTTCATAGAAACCTTCCAAATTACTCTCTAGATAAAGTGTTTTAAAGCCCAGATTTTTTGCTTGCTCTGATGCATGATTTAACAGTGCTGCGGCAATTCCCTTTTGACGATGCGCCTCTTTTACATATAAACAGGCAAACCATGGATATAAGTCATGTCGGCTATTAATATCATTTCGCAGCAAAGCATATGTCCCAGCCATTACTCCGTCTAGCATTGCAACATAAAAGCGCGGAATCCCATCGGGTCCATGAGAGTTTTGCATACATTGTTCATAAAATGGACGGTTATTTTCAGAACCCCAATATCCCCAAAAAAGTTCTACCGCTTCATCAAAACGGTTCCCCAGATTTTTCACGTTGATAATTTCCATTTAATTTTCCCCTTTAAAAAAACACTCTCCAGACTTTTAGGAAAGTGTTTTCATTATCTATTTTACTTTTAATAATAATTCATCTGTAAGACGCTGCAATTCCTTTTCTAGATGCTGGGCTGCCTCGTCACGTGCTTCTTTACCAGCTCCAACTGCAAAGGGCTCCCCAAAGATCAAATACCCTTTTTGTCGCTTCATAACTTCTCCTACGTTTCTGGGACCAACATAAGCTGCCGGAACAATTTGTCCCTTTGAAAGCTGCGCAATCGTAATGGCCCCTTGCTTTAACTCCGTATTTTCCAAAGAACGAGTGCCGCTTGGGAAGATTCCCACAATTTTCCCCTCTTTAATAAGCTGTCTAGGAATTTTGATCACACTAGGCCCTGGATTTTCGCGATCCACAGGAAATGCATTTAAATTCGAGACAAGGGGGCCAAGCAATTTCATGTCAAACAATTGCTTCTTCGCCATAAAGTGAATATGTCTTGGCAATAAGGATACCCCTAGATTTAAGATATCTGCATATCCATTATGGGTACAAGCAATAATAAAGCCGCCTTCTTTTGGCAAATTTCCCTTTCCATAAACCTTGGCCTTGGATCCATTAAGCCTTAAAAATTCTCTAACTAATCTTGCAGCAAAATCATATAACACTGTTCCATTCCTACCTTTTTTACTTTTTGTTTTTCCGCGCTATTTGCTTTAAAATTCACTTTCACTCTAAATCGAAGTTTCTCCAACTAATATATCCAGATCGACTGTAATTTCAGCTAATGAAATGTCCCCCTGTATGTGCCAGCCAAGGGGTGTCATTTCAAGGAGCTTCGGTACTAGCTGCTCATTTAAAGGCATGGTATATGTGATGCGTTCCTGCACTACATTGGAAAAATGCTCTTTAAATCTTTGAACGGTTTGTTCATTTGTATAATTTTCTTTTTCTGAATTTGCAAAAGCCTGTTTCCGGATTTCCTTTAAATAGTTTGATTGAGGAACCACTTTAATGACCTTTCCATTCGGCTTTAATATCCTGCTGAACTCGTCATAATTTGCAGGCGATAATATATTTAAAATACAGTCAAAAGATTCTTCCTTGTACGGACTATTTGCCAAATCTCCAACACACCAGATTTTTTGCTCGTAAAACTTTGCAGCTGATTGAATTCCTTCTTTTGAAATGTCAATCCCAACCGCTACGACCTCTTGTGTCAATAAACTGCTTATTCTCTCTAAATGGGAGCCTTCTCCACAGCCTGTATCCAATATTATTTGCGTATCTTCTCCAATATGCTTCGCAATCGTCTGCTGCAGTGGATTATATAAACCACTCGTTATAACTTCCTGACGTGATTCAAATAAACTTTTACTATACATTGAAGTAGCTGGTTTAATCATGAAATTCACATAGCCTTGTTTTGCAATATCAAATGAATGATTGTTGTCGCATAATACGTGACCGTCATCCGTGACATGCATACTTACCTTGCATAGAGGACAGGAAAAAAGTGTTTCATGTTCTTTCATATATAAAATACTAGCAACTCTTTTTGATACCTTTCCCACAGTCATGCTCCTTTTTATGTGCTGTAAGTATCATATCATCAATTGCCATAGATTGAAAAACTAAACAAGTTCTCTAGGATTATGTTTTTTTAGCAGAATTACAAATAGGCTGGCCAGTAAACAAAAACCTCCCGCTAATAGAAAGGCCCACATATAAGAACCAAATACCTTGAAAACGATACCCCCTGTATAAGCTGCAACCCCTGCGCCCACCTGATGACTAGCCGTTATCCATCCATACATCATGGCACTTTTTTCAACACCAAATTTCTGTCTGGTTAAGCCAATTGTCGGCGGTACAGTAGCTATCCAATCCAGTCCATAAAAGATTGAAAAAATAACTAGCCAAGTGTACGAGCCTTCAGCTAATGCAAAAGGTAAGAATAGAAGCGAGATCCCACGCAATAAGTAATACCAAAACAATAACCAGCGATTATCAAAACGGTCCGATAACCAGCCTGATATGGTGGTGCCGATCAGGTCAAATACGCCCATAAAGGATAACATCGCAGCAGCAGTGACTAACGGAATTCCAAAGCTTATACAATAAGAAATAAAATGCGTCCCGATTAAGCCACTTGTAGATAAACCGCAAATAAAGAAGCTTCCTGCCAACAGCCAAAACTCCCTTGCCTTTAGCCCTTCCAGCAATGAGGAAATGGCCATTTTAAAAGGATTCATCTTTTGGGGTGCAAGCATTTCTTCCGATATGGCCTCATCTTGACCATATGGGCCAATTCCGACATCCTTTGGCCAGCTCTTCATGAATATTCCTATTACTACTAACATTAAAATACTTAAAGCAAATACAAGTGCTATTGCCGAACGCCATGAATAATTTTCCACGAAGTTTGCCAAGACAGGAAGTAAGATTAATTGTCCTGTAGCAGTCGCAGCGGTTAATATCCCCACTGCCAGCCCCCTTCTTTTCACAAACCAGCGATTCGCTACTTGAGTACTCAAGACGGTCAAAAACAGACCCGAACCTATTCCTAGCATGACACCCCATATTAATATCAGTTGCCATTCACTTTGCATTACATAGGTCAAACCCAGACCAACAGAAAGAATAGACATAGAGTAAAGCATCATACGTTTTAGTCCGAATACCTCAACAAATGCCGCCATAAATGGTCCAGAAAAGCCATATAAAAAAAGACACACCGCAAAGGCAAAGGAAATTGTAGGACGACCCCAGCCAAATTCCATTTCAAATGGATCTAAAAATATCCCCGAAGAAGAACGGATAATGCCTGCAACAATTATTGCGATAAATGTAACAGCCAAGATAACCCAGCTATAATGAAATTTCTTCATTTCCCCACCCTTAAATACTTTTCCTACTATTGTACATGCTAGATTTCCATATTCATAGAAAATTCACTCTTCTTACCAGAGTTATTCACCTGCAATTTTCAGAATAGTATCCGAATTGTGTGAGGACCTGGTACACAAAAAAGATTACCTCGTATGGAGAGATAATCTTTTAGGTAATTATTTTGCCGATGCGTCTTTTAGTGGGGCTTTGGGTTTTGGCTGATTTTTAATTGTGAAGGGCTCTAGCTTGGAATAGATGGACATGATTTGTTCTTTCGTTAAAGCGTCCTCCATTTTATCCTTCCAAAATGATTTTAACTCATCAATTTTCATGACCTCTACATCTGCTGAATTGACTTCTATCTTTTTAAATGAGCAATTATTGTTAAACACGATGAGTGACTGAAGTAGCGCTTCATTTACTTCCGGGATATGTCTTTTCAGATCATCAATCTTCAGTGCATTTTCAATAATGGGATTTTGAAAAGTGTTCATATGACCGTTTTCAAACACTTGTGCCCATTGAATATCCTGTTCTTTGCCATAGATCCAGCCACTCGGATGCTTCGCATTGATGACATATACTCCAGATGGGTGAAGGAGAATGTAATCGATTTCCCGCCCGCTTTCAGGAAGGGCAATTTTGAATAATAGCTTAAATTCGCCATTTACTTTCTTTAAGTTTTGAGCTATTTTATATAAAAATCTAACTTCTTTATTTGTCCAAACGGAAGTAAAGGCATGTCCGGTTACTTTACTAAACTGGCTATTCTCATATAAATACACATAAACCGCAACGAGTATCCCGAAGAATACTATGAAGAAAAGGACAAGCATTGCCACTTTTGTTTCCTCCTAATTACTTGATCGTAAGTTCATTCTAACAAAGTTATCAAAGAAAGAACATGTCATTCATCGTATCTTCCAGTAAATTAAACTGTCCAAGAAAAGCATTACAAGACCAGATTCAATATCGGCATTCCCTTATTATCTGTATAGAGGTGATTTATATGAATTGGGTTGAATCGATTCAAAAAGCAATTGATTACATTGAGCAGCAATTGTTAGATACCAATCTTTCGATAGAAGAAATAGCGAAAGCATGCAATTCGTCTGCCTTTCATTTTCAAAGAACCTTTTCGATCTTGACGGATATCACAATTGGCGACTATATTCGCAGAAGACGTTTAACTTTGGCTGCACAGGATTTGATTAATACAAATAACAAAATTATCGATATCGCTTATACGTATGGCTATGAAACACCTGAATCTTTTGCTAAAGCGTTTCGAAAGCAACATAAGCTTTCCCCTATGGAAGCTCGAAAAAAATTGGGTCCTCTTCAATCCTATAATCGCCTCGTCATAAAAATTAAACTGGAAGGAGCAATACCAATGAATTATAAAATCATCGAAAAAGAAGCTTTTCAGGTAGTGGGCGTTAAGAGAAGTTATTGCTACAAAAATGGAGAAAATCTGAGAGGGATCCCCCAATTTTGGAATGACGTACATGCTGATGGGACTAATGACCGTCTATTCGATCTAAATAATGGCGACTTAAAAGGTGTTCTCGGAGTATGCGTTGTCGAAGAAAAACAAAATGATAAGGGCATCATGGATTACTGGATTGCAGCTGCCTCTAATGGAAATGTTCCAAGTGGGATGCAGTCTTATGAAGTACCCGCTTCAAAATGGGTTATTTTCGAAGTCCACGGTCCTATGCCCGATGCAATGCAGGATACATGGAAGAAAATCTACTCAGAATGGTTTCCTTCCAACCCTTACAAGCCTGCGGGAACAGCTGAATTAGAAGTATACTCAAATGGAAACGCCTCAAATCCAGATTACTATTCGGAGATTTGGATTCCAATTAAATAACTATTAAAAAAGTGCTTTCTATAAAAAGCACTTTTTTATTTACTGATAAGAAAGGTTATCCGTTTAGATGCAACTGAGACTAATCTCTGAAAGGCTTGGCGAGCATCCATGTTTTCTAATGCAAATAATGATCCTCCCTGGAAGGGAACGAGGGAACTTGATTTTCCTATCATTACCATTTGTGTATAATTATTTTAATAGTAATAATTTTAAACAATACACACAACGACTTAGAAAGGATCTTTATTATGAACTCAACCCATGCCATAACAATAGATGCCTTTGCAATAGAAGGAAATGTTATCTCGCCTAGAATCGAGATGCGGATAGATAAAGAATCCATCATCGGAATTTACTCGGATGTAGCAAAATTGAATTATTTATCAAAACAATTAACTTCAAACCCTAAAATACATATTGAACTAAGAGACAATGGTATATACAGCCGGTTAACTGTGCTCGAGTATATCAACTTTTTAAATGGATTATATACAATATCAAGAAATCCCGAGGCGATTTTAACCCTGTTCGAGTTAACTGATAAGAAAAAAATAAGAATAAACAATCTAACCGATTCCGAAATACGAAGATTGAGGTTCGTCAACTGTTTACTGAATGACAAATCTATTCAAGTAATTGAGGAACCCTTACAAAATCTAGATGAAAATGCGAAAAGAATTGTTATAAACATATTGCTATCATTAAAAAAAGAGCAAAAGTCCATTATTCTATTATCAAATAATATGGAGGACATCCTATTTTCTAGTGATTATGTTTATCGTCTTGACTCGGATGGTTTACATTCATTAGATGTTAAAGAAGAAAACCCTGTTGCTGTTGAAAAGTCGGACTCCTCACCTTTCCGTTTTGAAAAGATTCCAACAAAGCTTAATGAGAAAATCATTTTATTTAACCCGCCTGAAATTGACTATATTGAAAGTGTTGAAGGTCAGGTATCAGTCTTTGTTGGTGGAGAAGCTTATCCATCATCCCTGACTTTAAACGAATTAGAACAGAAACTGACACCATTCGGCTTCTTCCGATGTCACCGCTCTTACATTGTGAACTTACAAAAAGTAAGGGAAATTATTACTTGGACAAGGAATAGCTATAGCTTGTCCCTACACACTTCAAAGGATACCGTAGTACCTTTATCGAAAAACAAATTAGTCGAATTAAAAAGAATCATCGGGATTTGACCAATTTCCTGGGAAATTCCGCTGCTCCATTTAGGTATTTATTTGCGCCTTCAACCTCAAAAATAACTCCTTTCACCAGAGAAATAATGCCGTTTTAATTTTTTCTATTTATTCTATGTATGTAGACAAGGAATTAGGAGGAATGAAGAATGATGAGTGTAATTGATGTCCAGCATTTACAAAAAAGCTTCCAAAATGATGAGGCATTGCAGGATGTTTCATTTAGCATTAAAAAAGGAGAAATCTTTGGTTTTTTAGGTCCAAGCGGATCAGGAAAAACAACTACCATCAAAATCCTCACCGCCCAATTAAAAAGAACAGGTGGAAGTGTTTTCGTCTTAGGCCAAGATGCCGAGGAGATGAAAAAAACAACAAATCGAGCTCGATTCGGGATTTTAACCGATAACAGCGGCCTTTACTCAAGATTATCCGTTGAAGAAAATTTATTACTTTACAGTAAGCTTTATGACTTACCACCGACTTCCGTTAAAGAAGCACTCGATTTTGTAAACCTATATACAGATCGAAAGAAAAAGGTCAGCAAGTTATCGAAAGGAATGCTGCAACGGGTAACTCTAGCGCGTTCCATCATGCATAAACCAGAATTATTATTTCTAGATGAGCCTACTTCCGCATTAGACCCAGTAAATACGCAACATATATATAATGGTCTACGAAAATTAAATGAAATGGGCACAACCATTTTTTTAACTACCCATGATATGAGTGAAGCCGAAACACTATGTGATCGTGTCGCATTTTTACATAAAGGGAAAATTCGTGCAATAGGTACCCCACAGGACTTAAAGAAACAATTTAGTGATGACACCATTACAGTGGAGTTGGTAGATGGAAGTGAACATTGTATTGAAAACAATAAAGAAGAAGCAAAAAAAATATACGACTGGATGAGTCAAGGTGTTCTTTCACGTATTTATACAAACGAACCAACTCTAGGTGACATATTCATGCAAATGACAGGGAGTGATTTAATATGAATATAACTCGAATTCAAGCAATTTTCATGAAAGACTATAAGGAATTTTCCCGTAATTACGCAGTCTCAACAATGGTCTTGCTGCCACTAATCATGGCCATTTTCTATAAGCAAACGGGTGTAGATTCTTTGCAAGGATACTTTTTGCCAATAAACCTGGCATTTGTAGCTGTAACTAGCTTTGTACAGTGCTGTTTAATAGCAGAAGAAAAAGAAAGAAACACTCTTCGCAGCCTGATGTTATCGCCTGCAAGTTTATTTGATATCTTGCTTGGCAAAAGCTTATTAGTATTTGTCATTTCTGCCATTACCGTGTTGCTTTCCATTTACCTTGTTGGGTATACCCCTGCAAACTGGTTGATTATGAGCATCGCCCTTTTCCTTTCGGCAGTATTTTATATTGGATTAGGTACCCTTTTCGCACTTTTTACAAAAACCATTCTAGAAGCTTCCGTAGCAATTTTACCTGTTATGCTAATTTTCTCTTTCGGTCCATTTGCTCTAGTGCTTTCTGAACAATATCCAATTATAAAAATAGCCGAATGGCTGCCTAGTGCACAAATCGTTTTATTGGCTGAGTCCATAGAGCAAGTTTATACACCTGCAGATGTTCTACTTCCATTCGCTACAATACTTGTTTGGTCTTTCATCACATGGGCAATTACCATCGTGCTTTATAAAAAGAGAATGGTTGATTGAAAAATAAGAGAAGCTCATACTAATTTCGAGCTTCTCTTTTCCCTATTTTCGTTTAGATTTTGGGTCTTCTGGTGGTGTATTATGAATTTTTGGAGGAGCAGGTTTTAGCTTTGGCTTTCTTGCATACGGTTCTGGGTCTTCTACGTATTTGAATTCGCCCTCTCCGTCCAAGCTTGGACCGTGTGCCCAACGACCTTTTGCACTTGCATTCCCTGCTGATGTATTAAATAGCACATGGGAAACTTCACGATGCTCTAATTCCCTAGGGAACGTGCTTGGTACAATAATATTTTCTTTTTCTTCTAATTCCTTAATAGCAGCTAACCATTGATTTTGATGCATTGTGTCGCGAGCAAGCAACCAAGCAAGCATATCCTTTACTCCACGGTCATCCGTCATTTCATAAAGCCTGGCTACTTGAAGACGACCTTGAGATTCTGCTGTTAAATTCATGCGGAAATCGGCCAATAAATTTCCGCTTGCTACGATATAATCGGCTGTCCATCGTTTTCCATTGCTGTCAGCTGGCATTGCACCAAGACCAGAAACAATAATATGCTGTGGATTCATTCCACCAAGAATGGCATTTATAATAGGATTTTTTGCAGCCTCCTCTAGAGTAGGAAGAGGTGCATCTTCAAGCAAGCGTGCAATCATCGTTGCAAGCATTTCTATATGGGCAAGCTCTTCTGTACCTGTATCAAGTAAAAGGTCGCGATATTT
Source organism: Ureibacillus sp. (assembly GCA_032083605.1). Classification (GTDB taxonomy): domain Bacteria; phylum Bacillota; class Bacilli; order Bacillales_A; family Planococcaceae; genus Ureibacillus. Next base: position 4,508 of record DAMDNS010000009.1, on the reverse strand, counting down.
TTCATTACCCCTTACATTCCAGCCCTGGAATAAGTATTGAAGCGCAACTGAAATTTCCCCCCATTGCCCACCTAAAACTTCCTGCAGCATTCTTGCAAAGACTGGATCTGGTCTATCTGGCTTTGCATGATACTGTAATTCCTTAACATGATAAAACATTCTACAACTTCACTCTCCCTTTTCAAGCCTAAAAGTAGGGTATGAATGAATGGAGTACTACACTAGGTTTATGTCCTTTATCTGTATGGTTTCTTTTGTAAAACTGTTTCTTCAACTCATGTATCATTTCCAGGGATATTGGCAAAATACTCGAGGATAGAATTAATGTAGTTAAAGTCGAGAATAGAATGGCATATTTAATATGAAGAGAAATTTACCGTTGGTTGAAATTACCAACGATTTTATCCCTAAAAAATGAATATAGGAGAATAAATAAAAAAATAGATAACATACTTAACAAATATCGATTCAATAGAAAAAACATAGACAACTACCATTGCCCAAAATCCAACTTTTAAGAATTTGAAATTTATTCTTTCTTTTTAGTGTAAAAAATAATCTTTTGTAAATAATAACGGTGATGTCTTAACATACCTAATAAAGACGGAGGTTTTTACTGTGGACATTATAGAAGAAAATGCAATTCCAGCATTTCTTGAATCGACTCAGTTAATTGTTGAGCTTGAAACTGTTGATCTTTATAACAATATTATCTTCCCTGTTCAAGCCAAAGAATACGATATCAATCCACAAGTAGAGGTACCGTATGATTTAAAAAAAGAAGAAAATGACCAAAAAAGTGTAGATGAAGGGCATTCTCCATGGAGATTAAATCCACTTCTATCTGCACAGGTATTTGTAAGTTTACAGCTTTCGCCTGAAGGCATCGAGGGGGAGTATCCTATTGAAGAGGGAAATCTCAAGCTTTTACACAGCAATAAGGATACGGCAGTTGTTGAAGTAAATGATAATGATACGTTCATTAAATATGTTTACTTAAAAAAACTAGTTAAACAGGACGCTTCCGGGATTTGGACAGTTATTGGCTACGATCAAATAGATAAATAACATCAAGGTGATGACTCCAAGCTACTCATCACCTAGATTTTCTTATTACATTCTCTACTTTCCTTTCAATTTTTAGCTTCCCTCATCTTCTCTTCGGCTCCAGTATGACAATAAATTCCAGACTGCATGTTAAGTGAGGCTTTTCAAATATGACGATGTACAAAACGACCGCATTTTATATTGGCATTTTACTAATGGTATTGATTACAGCTATTGCCTATACTTTAAGCTTTTTGCCTGTATTTGCGTTTATAGGTCCATTAGCTATCGCTATTTTGCTTTCTGTTCTATATCGAAATATTTTCCAATATCCCGAAAAGTTTCGTAGTGGCATTCAATTTACTGCCAAGATTATTTTACGTCTAGCCATCATTCTATATGGCATCCGCTTAAACATTAAAATGATTGCTGATGAAGGCTTTCCTTTACTTTTCCGCGCAGCACTTGTCATTATCTTTACTATTTTTATGACGTTTATGATCGGGAAATTGCTGGGGGTCGAATTTAAGCTATTGCTCTTACTTGCTTCTGGTACTGGCATTTGTGGAGCTGCTGCCATTGGTGCAGTATCATCCATTCTGGAATCAGATGAGGAAGATACTGCTTTGGCCATTGGCATGATCGCTTGTTTAGGCACAATCTTTGCGCTAGTTGCTCCCCTGATTGCCTCTATCACCAATATGGCGCCAGATTTCTACGGCCAGTGGGTGGGGTTAAGTCTTCATGAGATCGCCCAGGCCCTTCTTGCCGGTGCCTCCTTTGGCAATGATTCTTTGACACCTGCGATACTTAGTAAGTTAAGCCGAGTGCTGCTGCTTTTCCCCGTAACCATTTTAATCGTGATGATTCTTTCTTTGAAAAATAACAAATCAAAAAAGAAAGCCTCATTTCCATATTTTATTTTAGGATTTATTGCTGTTTCGATTATCGGGACCATCTGCTTACAAAATGAATGGATGTCCCTTTCTTTTCAAAATCATGTTGCCTCATTTGCTACGTTTTTATTAACCATCGCCATGTCTGCATTGGGAATGTCTGTTGATTTAAAGAAAATGAACAGAGACACTTTAAAGCCGATTTTCACTTTACTATTAACTTCCATTGCCTTAAGCCTGTTTGTATGGTTTATTCTATAAACTTGGCACATAGAAAAAGGAGAATTCCCTAGTTGGAATTCTCCTTTTCAAGCTTATTCTTTAGGCTGTATATCCTCTATAGTATCGATATCCATATATGCTGGAACCACGAGACCAATTTCTGTCCCCTTTAAGTTCTCGCCTAAATCAACCAAGTCTTCTTTATGATTCTCATAGAAAGAAGCATGTGTTGAAGGTAACCACGGAGCAACGGATGCATCCCCTTCGCCTGTAGCAAGTGCTTGGAACATAACTGCGGGATCTACCGGCGTCAATGTTACCTCGTACCCCTGCTCTTCTAATACGGCCTTCATCACATTGCCTGAAGCGCGTTCCGTATCCCATGGTGTTGAAACTAATTCAATTTCTTCACCCTCAACCTTCTCAACACCTTCTACCCATTCATCCACTTTGTCTCGATTTGCTTCAATCCAATTCATCGCAGCTTCTTCAAATGGAACTTCCTGTGCTTCAAACATTACAGCTTCCATATCTTTTGGTTCCCAGTAAAAGCGATCAAGAATTGTATATGCACTTGGCATATCTTCTTCCAAGCCTTTTCTTACTATTGTATTCACGTTCTCACTGCCACCGAATGTGCCTTTGGAGTCTTCTAGAAATTTCAAATCATATGCAGAGAACATCCAGTGCGGAGTCCAGCCAGTAATAATAATTGGTTCTTCGTTTTTAATGGCTTCTTCCAATGCACCTAGCATACCTGCTGTTGAACTTTCTAGAAGTTCCCAACCCTCCAAGTTTTCATACTCCTCTAAAGTATTGCGGGCAAGCTCCGTTGTTCCTGCGCCCGGTTCAATACCGGTTATCGTATAGTCTAATTGTTCGCCTAAATTTGCAGTTTCTCCAGCTGTATTTCCTTCTTCCTCGCTACCGCAACCCGTTAATAATATTGAAACAGATAAACCTAAAGTTATGCCCATTGTTTTTAATTTAACCAAATTAACATCCCCTTTTTAGAAAGCTTAGCTTAAGGCAAAGCGTATATAGCACCATAGCCTAGTCGTACTTTCCCTTAAATTTAAAGGAGCTATCTAGGTAATTAGATAACTCCATTTTTTTGTAAAAATAATTACAGCGCTCATCGTTTGAAATTCGGACTGTCAAATTCACAAAGAGCAATTTAAAATTATTCTACGCCTTCAGTCCATTCAGCTACTTTTTCAGCATTATCGTTAATCCAGTTAGCAGCTGCTTCTTCAGGATCAGTACCAGAATTAATATCAAGCATTACAGCTTCAATATCCTCTGTTGTCCATTGGAATGCATCCAGCACTTTGTATGCTTCCGGCATTTCCTCTTCCAGCCCTTTGCGTGCAAATGTATTGATTGTCTCTTCTCCACCAAATACACCTTTAGGGTCTTCCAAATATTTTAAGTCGTAAGATGAGAACTTCCAGTGTGGAGACCAGCCTGTAACAATAACGTCCTCTTCATTTTCGATTGCTTGACCTAATGCAACCGTCATTGCACCTGAAGATGAAGGCAGCAGTTCCCAACCATCAAGATTTTCATATTCTGCAATCGCATTTTCAGTTGCAGCCATTACACCGGCTCCAGGCTCGATACCTGTGATTGTTTTATCAGCTTCGTCAGTTAAATCCTCAATTGAATTAGCCTCCATGTAAGAAGGAACTACTAAACCGATTTTGGCGCCAGTTAAATTTTCGCCTAATTCTACTAAGCTATCTTTATATTCAGCATATTGTGAGGCATGAGTATTTGGCAACCAGCCAGCAACCATAGCATCAGCCTCCCCCTTAGATACGGCTTCCCACATAATTGCGTTATCTAAGGGTGTTAATGTTACGTCATAGCCCAGGTCTTCAAGTACTTTACCTACAACATGTGTAGAGGCAACTTCCGTATCCCATTCAACATAGGCTAAGTTAATTTCCTTGGATTCTTCAGTTGCAGCATCATTTGAATCACCAGCATCTTCTGTTGAAGTTTCTCCTTCATCGGAGCCGCTGCATGCAGCAAGCATCGCACCCATACCTAAAGCTAATCCCATCATTTTTAACTTTTTGAAATCCATCTAATCTTCCTTTCTATTTGTTATTTCTTTTTATTTAAACTTTGCGTTAAACGGTCAACGATAATAGCGAAGATTACAAGACTAAGTCCTGCAACAAAGCCATTACCTACTTGAGCACGCTGCAAAGCAGATAACACTTCTCGACCTAAACCAGGGGCACCAATCATCGAAGCAATAACAACCATCGATAGAGATAACAGCACTGTTTGGTTAATTCCGGCCATAATCGTGGATTTTGCTAATGGCAGTTC
>DAMDNS010000008.1:0-21325 GCA_032083605.1 Ureibacillus sp. | reverse complement strand
GCCGAGATAATACCGATTAATATAAAGGCCGTGTTTTCTAATTCAGGCACCTTTTCAATAAGTGTAAGGAATACCCCTGCAACAGTACGCATCATGATAATCCCTAGAATACCACCGACTAAAAGTACCCAAACCTGATCCGAAATAGCAAAGGCAGCGAGGATGGAATCGACCGAGAAGGCAATATCCATTAGCTCAACAGAGATAACAGTTGCCCAGAATGTACCGAATAGACGAACCATTAAAGAATCCTTTTTGAACTCTTTTGCTTCTTCTTCATCATCCCCGCCTTTTTTGCGGAAATGCCCGTACACTAACCACCCTAAATAAAGGGCACCTAAAACTTTAATGAACCAGAATTTGATGAGGTAGACACCAATTCCGATGAATAGGAAACGGAAGAAGTAGGCCCCGAACATCCCATACATAAGTGCTTTCTTTCTTTGCTTTGGAGGAAGGTGTTTTACCAATACCGCTAAAACAAGGGCATTATCCGCAGACAATAAGCCTTCAATCACTACTAGCGAACCGATTAACCCCCATGCTACAGGGTCTGTTAACACTTCACCCCACATTTCCCAGTCAAAAAACAGGGCATATGTGCTTAATATTTGATTTATAATCTCCAAGGTCGTATTCCTCTCAATTTTACTTAATCTCTCTTATTATCAATTCAGATTGGTAGACTTTTATGCATTCAATCCATATGCATTTACTAATGCCTGCAATCCACCTTGGTAGCCCGAACCAACAGCATTAAACTTCCAGTCATTACCGTGCTTATAAACCTCACAGAAAACAACTGCCGTTTCAATGCTGAAGTCTTCCCCTAAATCATAGCGCAGTACTTCCGCACCTGTATCTTCGTTTACTAAACGAACAAATGCATTCGACACCTGACCAAAGTTTTGGTGACGAGCTTCTGCATCATGAATTGTTACAGTAATGGCAACTTTTTGTACATCATGAGGAACTTTTGATAGGTCAATTTTAATTTGTTCGTCGTCGCCGTCACCTTCTCCAGTTCGGTTATCCCCTGTGTGAATAACTGAACCTTCTACACTGCGAAGATTATTGTAGAAAATAAAATCTGATTCATTTCTACATTTCCCACTCGCATCTAAAAGAAAGGCTGAAGCATCCAAGTCATAATCTTGACCACCGTCAAATTGTTTAATATCCCACCCTAGCCCAATAATTATGCGCTGTAATGATGGATCAGTTTTGGTTAAATCAATACGTTGACCTTTACTTAATTGAATTGCCATATTCAGATTCCTCCTAACTTCAGAGTATTTATCACCTTACTTGAAGCAACACAGCAACTAAAAGATTAGTCACTGTGCCACCTCAAAATAATTAACCTACTTGTAAACCAAAGTCATTACATAACGCTGCTAATCCACCTTGGTAGCCAGATCCGATTGCGCTAAATTTCCATTCGCCATTATGACGGTATAGCTCTCCAACAACAACTGCTGTTTCGATACTGAAGTCTTCGCCTAAATCATAGCGGATGATTTCTTCATTTGTTGCTTCATTTACCACACGGATAAATGCATTTGATACCATTCCGAAGTTTTGAGTTCTAGCTTCAGCATCATGAATCGTAACGGTAAACGTTGCATTTTGAACGCTTTCCGGGATGTCTGCAAGTGTGATATTAACTTGCTCGTCATCACCATCGCCATCACCAGTTAAGTTATCTCCAGAATGGACTACCGAACCATTTCCGCCTGTTGTTTGGTTGTAGAAAATAAAGTCCTGAGGGCCTGATACTTTACCAGTTGCATCTAATAAAAATACAGATGAGTCTAAATCGAAATCATGTCCGCCATCATACTTATTTGTATCCCAACCAAGTCCAACTGTTATTTTAGATAAACCTGGGTTTGTTTTTGTTAAATCAACCTTTTGACCTTTTGCTAGAGAAACTACCATTTGAAATCCTCCTAATAAATGAATTATTTTTTAGTTTATTTTTAAATTACACATAACGGTTGCAGATCGCTGATAGACCAGGATCTGTTGTTCCAGTACCGACAGCAGCAAATTTCCACTCATCGCCGTGGCGGTAAATTTCACCCGTTATGAGTGTTGTTTGACCAGAATAGTTTTCGGATAGGTTATATCTGATGATTTCTTCATTCGTTAGTGGGTTAACTACTCGAATATAGGCATTTTTGATCATGCCAAAATCCTGCTTTCTTCTTTCACAGTCGTAGATGTTTACGACAAAAACCAATTTATTATACTGGTTTGGGATATTCTTTAAATCCACCATGATTACTTCGTCGTCGCCATCGCCCTCACCCGTTAAATTATCACCAGAGTGAGCAATCGATCCATCTTTACTGCTTTTGTTACCAAAGTATATGAGATCCTTCTTATCTGTAAAACGGTCGTTTTGTAGCATTATTACGGATGCATCACAATCCACATCTGGTGCAGAAGATTTAAAAAAGCTAAACCCTCCCGATTTCCCTACCGGATCCCATCCCAATCCAACCATGATACGGCTTAAGTCTGCCTTACCCTTTGTTAAATCAATACGTTGACCTTTTTGCAAGTTAATAGTCACGAGAAATATTCCCTCCTTTAAGCCAAAAATACAAGTTATAGATTCGCTAAAACAGTATGTACGAATTGTTGCCTATTTAAAATCTTTAAATTAAGTTACCCAATCCTAGTCTAGAATGAAAAAAGTAGTAAGTAAATGACATTACCTAAATTTTACATTTAATTAATATTCTACGCTTCATTCACTCACTTTATACCAACCTAGTGAAAAATCAGGTGATAAACGTTAAAACCAAAAAATTAAAAACTAAAATATAGCTAGATTTCAAGCCAAAATGCTATATAAGGCAGATTTTTCTGACAATTAATACAAATCCAATGTTACCATATTAAGCATATTCTTACAATTGATAGCCCCACCCAAATTTTTACATATTTCGGTTTTCTGGCAGTAACAATTGATCCCAATAAGCAATACTTCATTTTTCATAGGTTTTCGAGCAAAAAAAAACTAACTTAAGCTCTTTCCTTAAGTTAGTTTTTCTGATTATATAATTGATTGCTGAATTCCATCTGAATAAACAATAACACAATTACGCCCTTCTTCTTTAGCTCCATAAAGCGCTTTGTCTGCATTATTTAGAAGCTGTGTAAGTGGCTCCGCCAGTTCCTTGGCGTTGTTTTCAGCAACACCGAAGCTTGCTGTAATTGAAATAACCAAATCATCAATAACTAAAGGCTCCGATTCAATTGCCTTTCGTATCTCATCTGCAACGTATTTTCCTTGTTCAGTTGTTTTCCCTTCCAAGGCTACGACAAATTCTTCCCCGCCATAACGTGCAAAAAGAGCTCCCTTCTCCAGCTCGGTCTGCGATTCGCATACTCTGGCCACATGTCTTAATAATTGATCTCCAATCAAATGACCATATGTATCATTTACTTTTTTGAAATAATCAATATCAAATAAAATAACGGTTAAAGGCTTTTCATCAGCCTTAGCCCGCGCTAGCTTTTGTTCACACTGTTGAAAAAAGGCACGACGATTAAAAATTTCAGTCAATTCATCAAAATAGGCTTGCTTCTCCAGCTTTGATTGGAGCCTTTTTAGTTCTGTAATTTCAGTAAGAATAATGAGAGATCCTTTATTTATATGGCCATGCCTTAATATCGAAGTTCGAACTTGATAAATGTTTTCCGAAAGCTCTATTTCAAGCTTCAATTCCCGCTCTGTTCCTAAAGGGGCTACCTGAAATTCCTCGCGGCCACCTGTTACCTCCAGCCAAAGAGCATTAAAATCTTGTCCCACCATCTCTTTGGATAACTGTGGAAACATTCGTTTACTCGCTTCATTAAATTCAATCAAATGATGTTCTTCATCCAATACAATAACCCCATCACTAATACTCTGGAAAATTGCATCCTTTGCGATCGGCATGACAGTAAATAGGCGTGTTGTACTAATCGCCCATAAATACAAAATCGACGTTAACCAAAGAACCATTGGAACTGGATCAAAGCCGGGAGGTGTTACCCCGATTAAATAAATAAAAGCCATCACCATAGGCACCAATTCACCAAACATCAAGGCTAGCATCTGAGGACGATATATCTTTGCCGTTTCTTTCCAACGAAAAACGACTAATAAAAAAGCAGCAAACATACAGCCGAAGGTAAACATCCCATGCACCAAATACCAAATACCAATTTCAATAATACTGTATGGCGCGCCTAATACCGGATGCAGGATAAACTCTTTATAATGAAGGTGGTGGAAATCATTTGTCACAACCATGATCAAACTAATGACCGGAATTGTAAGTAAGAGTATGACCCTTTGTTTCGTGATTTTCATTCCTAAGTATTGCATGATGAACAATAGTCCGAGGGGTGGTGAAAACGGCATCCCGATATATTGAACCATCGTCCAAAACTTAATTTCCTGTATATTGGTTGCTGTTAGCCCAAAAGCTGCTGCAAAACAATAGATTGCGATACTTAAGCAATTAAGCGCGAAAAAATATCTTATATTGGTATATTGATGACGCTTAAAATATACATAAAAACTTAAATATAAATTCAGTATCCCCGATGTACAAAACAATGTGATATAGGTTGTTAACTGAGAAGTCACCTTTTTCCCTCTCCACCTTACATTTTTTCCTTTAATGTAGCATATTTTATATATATTTTGGATAATAATTTTCACCGTTGGAGAGAACAAAAAGGAGATTAGGTTTACATCGAGAGCTGTATCACACTTCTTTTAACAATGAATTAATTTTGTTTAAGGAGTTGCTTGTTTTAGTTTCCTTCACTTCGCTTTTTGCCTCTACGGGTGTTTCATCCCCATTATCCGTACATGCTGCTGTTAATGTTAGTGTGCAAATAATGCACATTAACAAATATAAACGTTTTCGCATAGCTCACCCTCGCTTTTGTCATTTCGTTTATTTTTTGCATTAGGTGTTAAAATATGCGAATTATTTTACCGATTTGGATTCTAAAGTTAACTTATAACTGAATTTCAAAATAGAGTGCTTCTAGTTTTATTACAACATCTGTTTTACTTTGATTACTTGAATATTCTTATAAAATGGAACCTTGTACCCTTCAAAAAGCGAACGTATGTGCTATAATTTGAAATGTAATAGCTTAGGGAACTTGACGCAGGATTGCCTCACACTTCTAAAGAGAGGTGGTGATGCCATGACGGTTGCTGAAACTCTCATGTTTGCAGTTGGTTTTTCAGCGTTGATTGTGTCGATTTTATCTTTTAACCATAAAAAATAACCCATCCCTGTCGTAAACGGTCGGATGAGTCATTAATTGAATTACCAATCCTCTTAAAGGGACCGGCTATTGCACGTGAATGCTTGATGTTGCAGCATCAAGCATTCACTATACATACGTACGTATTCATTAGCTTGATTATACCACATGTAAAATCTACTCAAAAGTCATACAAAACTAACTTTTTATATTTTATCGTAATTGAAGACGTTCATTTGTTTCAGCTACAAATTCTTTTACAATATTAGCAACTTGTTGTATTGCTGCATCGTCGACCAATTGCTGTTGATCACTAAATGAGCGTGCGTTCACAATTACTTGTTCCGTTAAAGTATTAGCGTGTAAACTACGTAATATTAAACGCAATTGGTTTAGTGCATTAAATCCTCCAACCACGCCACCTTGTACAGATAAAATTGCAGTTGGTTTCTTTTTGAAATGGTCAATTCCTAAGAAATCTAATGCATTTTTCAATGCACCACTCATTCCATTATGGTATTCAGGTGTAATTATTACAAAGGCATCTGCTTCTGTTGCCAATTTAGTTAATCTTTGAATGGATGGCAATTCATATTGCCCTGGTTCCATCGCAAACGAAGGGAGCTGTTCAGTAATATACTAGTTTAATTAATACTATGGCATCCTGCAATCACCTTGTATAAGGTAATTTCCTTTTTTAGAAAATGGAATAAAAAAGCCCCCAAAAAACGTCTTTTGGGGACACTTTGCTAAACTATTTTATCGGAATTATAACCTTTGCTATTGTCATATTTTCATTTGTCGAGTGAATAGAAATCTCGCCATTATATTTTCTTACGACTTCTTTGACAATAAACAATCCTTGTCCACGAATTTTTCCCACTTCTTCCTGTTTTGTCGAGAAGCCTCTTTTAAAAATCTCATCATTGCTGACAACTTTAGGTCCAGTATTTTTTACCTCGAAGAGATAATGCGTCTCTTTGGCATCACATATGATGGAGATTTTTCTCTTGGTATCTGGAAGCTCAATCGTTGCATCTATGGCGTTATCTATTAAATTAGAAAGAATTTTAATCATATCCGTTGTTTTAATTCCTTGATATGAATTCTGGGTTATCTCTGTTGTCAACCTAATTTGATGATTTTGAGCCACAATTTTTTTCGACTTTAACAAAATCGCAAGTCCAGGGTGCTCGATTGTTGAATTGATGGATTCAATCAACTGAACCTCATTGGATAGGGAGTTTACATACTGTTTCGCTCTCTCCGTTTCTCCAATAGTAAGCAGTCCATGAATTACTTGGATATGGTTAGAGAAATCATGTCTTAAGGAAGAAACCGAGCTAAGTAGGGTCTGAATTTCTCCGTGGTATGTATCTTCAGTATTTTCAACTTCTTTTGCAACTTCTCTTTGGTACCATTTTTGAAGAAAGTAAGATGAAATAATAACAATTAAGAGAAATATTGAGTTAATTAAAAAAATAATCACGTTGTTTTCTTGAACACTATTGTTTATGCCATTTATTTGATGCGTACTAATATCGATGGCAAGAAAACCAATAATATCATTATATTCATCCATTATAGGTGTTCCAACCGACAAATACTTTCCATATCGGGGGTCATCTATAATATCCGATGTATAGGGTGCTCCATCATAAAAAGCAAGATTTACCTGCTCTTCGGGGAGTGAACATACATTTCCAATCTCAAAAAAGTCCTGCTGATTTAAGGGCAGTCCAGCAATCATCGTATGAGCTGCCTTTGGGTTATCTACCTTTATCATATAAACAAATAAAGCGCCTATTTCAGTTCTAATGTTATTTAATTGATTATTTAGCTTCCAATAATGCTCATTTTTTTGTGGATCACTTAAAAATTTTTTATATGTATCTATATCAATTTTCGCGGAAATCGCCTTAGCAGTATCAAGGGTTTGATTTGCCACAGCCTCTTCCACTGTCGTTTCAATGTTCTGGTCCGTCACATAAAAACTCAAAACATTAAAAACTATCAAAAGAAATCCTGATAATACTAAAATTAGCTTTAATTTATGATTTTTCATTACTGAGTACTTCTTCCTTATTTATTTCACTCTAAGTATTATAGTACAATAGTAATAACAATTTTGAAACAAAAATAATTGTGGGACTAAAGAATTCTCTTTAGCCCACAGCTTCAAGTTAGGAAAGACTCAAACTTTATACGCATCTAATTCCAAGCAGTCCGTTCACTTACTGGACGTTGATTACGTTTATCGGTTTGTTCACCAAACGTATTGTTGGATTCATTTGTTTCTAAATTTGCACCTAGATGAATCTCAGAAGCAAACTCCTCATTATTATTTATGGACTGTCTGTTCTGATTAACTCGTAGTTTATCCACTGCACAATCCATTCCTTCCTTATTGGAATCATAATGCGTATTGTTCGCTTCTACATTTGGCATAATTGCTAACCTCCCACTTGAGTGTTCATAGCAAAATAGAAAACCCTTTTAGAAAAGAATTTTCTATCTGCCACTCGAATAGTTTGTCCAATAATAGCCATTTTATTTTAGTAATAAAATGAAATGACTGGAAAATATACGTACATTCTCATCAACCTTCATATCTTTCTATAATTTCATTTGCTAAATTGGAAAAAGCATTAAATTGCCCCTCTTCATCCCACTTTTCTTTAAAAGTAGAAAATTGTTTCTGATAATCAGCTGCCATCGCTACTTGGTTGCTTTCTTTAAAAACGGTGGAAAAGACATGCTGGGAGGCTCCTTTTTTCAACTTCCCTAAAGTGGTTTTATGTACTTTTGAGTTTTCTTTGAATTTAGTTACTACGATTCCCAATGCTTCAATTTTAATATCCATATTATTTGAAAATTCATCGATACGATCCACAACATAAGGGATGCCATATGTAGAAAGGACATCAGGGATTGCTGGAATGAGGTATCCATTGGCGATTCGAAGACCATTCAATGTAATAATCCCCATATTTGGCGGACAGTCGATTAGGATATAATCATAGTTATATTTAATTGGCCTGATAGCTTTTTTTAAGATTTCAATCGGGTTATCTGCGTAAAACGGACCTGTTGGCATTTTTGCCAATACATCTTGAATATTGATTAAATCCAAGCTGGAAGGAAGCAAGTCCAGGTTTTTAACCGAAGCAATATTCGAAACATTTTTTTGCAGTGTTTTATCCAGTATAAATTTGGTATCGTCCGGATCTAATGCTTCTTCAAATAAAGTAGCCAAGGTATGGCCATTTTTATTTAATTCCTTCCAACGCCGATCACCGATTAACATCACAGTGGCATTCGTTTGTGGATCAAGATCAATCAGCAACACTTTCTTGTTAAATTCAGACGTTAATACTTCCGCAAGACCAACCGTCGTAGTTGTTTTCCCCACACCACCTTTTAAATTGATTGTCGGTATTACAATCGCCATTCAATCGCCCCTTTCACTTATCAAGTCAGCCTCACCACTACTAGTCAGTGGTACTTTTAGCCAGGGAATTTCCCCTGCCAATTAACTTATTTGCTTCAATCCCTTCAATGCAAAATTCCTTAAAACAAGGTATGTTTTATACTCATCTTTCATTAATCATTCAAGTATTTTTACAATTTCCTGCCTAAAACGCAAAATCAGACATTTCTCGGGAAATACTTGGAGGAGGAGTTTGGAAATTGTTGTATTGTAGGGAATTTGAAGAGAGTAAGTACTGTGGATGAATTAAAATTACGCACAATTCGACCTGTGGATAACACTTATTTCATTAACAATTGTGGATGATTTTTAATAACTTGTGGAAAAGCGTAGAATTTTTCCTTTTTAGTTTTTTCCGAGTTGTGGATAAATAAGAAAAATAAAATGTCGGAATCTTAATGAGTTAACTTTATTTCAAGGGAGTGGAAGGATACACTAAGCACTAAAAATGATTGATAATTAGTGTGTATAGACTTTTACTTAATAGAGCCTCTTTAGTTAAACTTATCCTCTTTTATGCGTGCCTATAAAAATTTCTCCTCAAAAGTAAAACAAACGGAGATATTCCGGTTATTTGCAGAATGGACCTCGTGTCAGGGGTGAATAAAGGGAGAATTTCCGACTATGGATAGAAAAACCCCTCATTTTCGCACTTTTCGGGTGGATAGGCGGAATATCTCCGTCTATTGAAGCTATTTTTTAGGTTATTTTCATATTAAGCGGAATTTTTCCGTCTGTTTATCGGATCAGGTGCTCAATCTGACATCATCCCCTATTAGAGCGAACCCTCATGGTCCCTTAGGGTACTATAATTATATATTTCCACTGAGGATCCCCATTGAAAATACGCACCTCAGATTCCTGTTATCAAAAAAGTTATCCTTAAAGCAAGATTTTATAATTTCCTGGTTAACAATAAAAATCCAACACTAAACAGCATTGGTTTCTTTCTAATTCAATTAGTTTGCGATACTTCTTCAGTTGCTGCAAAGACCTTCTTTCCTTTGCAATATGTTGCCGCTACTTGATAAGGGAATTCATGATTTTCATATAACGAACCCTTATGTTTTGCAAAAATCGTTTCCTTTGTAGCCAAATACGGTACTTCTTCCAAAATAGCAAAGTCAGCGTCATATCCCACTTTGATACGTCCCTTGCCTTCAATACCAAAGCGAAGCGCTGGTGCCTCAGCAGTTAACTTTGCAACTTCAGTTAAAGGGAGTCCCATATCTTTTGCTACCTTCAGAACAGATAACAGCGTAAACTGGCCACCATTAATCCCACCCCATGTCTCGAAGAAATTGCGTTTAGTTAAATCCTTCAACTCAGGGGAGCACGGTGAATGATCAGATGTAATGAAGTCGATTTTCCCTGCAGCAACAAGTTCAAGCATTTCCTGTTGAACGTTCGGCGCTCTAAGTGGTGGTGCACATTTTGCAAAAACGCCATGCTCCTCAAATGCTTCATCATTAAATAATAAATAATGGGCACAGGTTTCAAGTGTCACATCGAGTCCACTCTCCTTCGCCTCATTAATAATCCTCACAGCTTCAGGACTGCTAATATGGACAAAATGCAGGGCACAACCTGTAATCTCCGCATAAGCAAGCGCACGTTGAACGGCTTCGACCTCCGCAATAATTGGGCGTGATTCACAATAATCCTTCGGTTCAAGCTGACCATTTGCGATTTTCTCACTCGCTAAAAGCTGTGTCATCTCATCACTTTCAGCATGCAATGCTAAAATCTTTCCAAGACGGCTAATTTCCTTCATTCCATTAAGTAAAGCCAGGTTATCCACAGATTTGAATGGCTCAAAGCCCGAATTAGAAATAAAGGCCTTAAATCCAATTACACCGCGCTCTGCCAGACTCTCTAACTCACTAATATTTTCCGGCACCAGCCCACCCCAGAATCGATAATCGATTACTGATTTTTCTCGTGATAACTGCGCCTTCAATTCAAGTGAAGGGACGTCAATTGTCGGAGGATTGCTATTTAAC
This sequence comes from Ureibacillus sp., assembly GCA_032083605.1. Lineage (GTDB taxonomy): Bacteria > Bacillota > Bacilli > Bacillales_A > Planococcaceae > Ureibacillus. The sequence goes on along the minus strand of DAMDNS010000008.1, from coordinate 10,543 downwards.
GGCATATCAAAGTAAAGTGTTGCGCCACCTGCAGCTAGCATTCGGGACCCCGTTTCGATACCTTCCCATTCCACATTCCCTGGTTCATTGAAGTGAACATGAGCATCAATTGCTCCAGGAAGAACAACCTTGCCCTCCAACCCAACCGTCGGAACACCATCGGCTACAATCTCCGAGGCAATCTCAACGATTTTGCCATCCTTCACCGCAATATCACAAAGAGTAACTCGATGTGGTTCAACGACTGTTCCACCTTTTAAAATAACATCAAACACCATGCTTACGCCTCCTTAACTGCAATGTATGAAGGAACCTCATAGTAATCTAGTGCTGCCTGGACTCCTTCACCACGTTTTGGTTCAAATCCGTTGCGAATTAACGCAGCCTCTAATGCTTGTAAAACCTTTAATATATTGTCTTTGCGGCAGCTATATCCCATCGTACCAATACGCCAAATCTTCCCTTGAAGCGGACCGAATGAAGATGCAATCTCCACACCGAACTGCTCCAGCATCACTTTACGGACATCCTCCCCATCTACTCCTTCAGGTATGGCAATACATGTAACTGGCGTTAGCTTGCACGATGGGTCCCCATAAATCGTCAGTCCCATCGCCTCCAAGCCTTTTACAAGTGCCCCTTCATGGTAGCTATGACGGGCAAATCGCTGCTCTAAACCTTCTTCTAAAACAAAACGCAAGCCTTCGCGTAAAGCGTAGATCATTGATGTCGCTTCAGTATGATGGTTTAAGCGGCGTGGACCCCAATAATCCTGAATCATGGCGATATCAAAGTAATTGCTGCGAATCATGTTCGTCCGTTTTTCTCCAAATTCTTCTGCTGTGGCGATTCCATACTCGATTTTTTTTCTTCCTTGAATCACGGCCTCAACTCGTTCGTTATACGTAATCGGTGCCATCCCAGCTGGAATCGATAAACACTTCTGTGTCCCACCAATGATTCCATCAATGCACCATTCATCCACAGGAATATTGACCCCTCCAATTGACGCTACTGCGTCCACAATTAAGAGCACATCTTGTTCACGGCAAGCTTTTCCTAGAACATCCAACCCTTGCATACAACCAGTGGATGTTTCGCCATGAACGACCGCCACTATTTTCGGCTGTACTTCCTTCATTTTGTCTATTATCACTTCTTGTTCAAAGACGCTGCCCCACTCGGTTTCCAAAGTGTAGACTTCCGCCCCATAGCGTTCGCAAATCTCCACAAGCAAATGACCGAAGCGGCCAAAAATCGGTACCAGCACTTTATCTCCAGGCTCGATCACACTTGCAAGGAGCGCTTCATTACCTGAACGGGAAGTTCCATCGATCGGAAAGGCCCATTTATTTTTTGTCTGGAATAATTGACGCAGCATCTCCATTACTTCATTCATGATATTAGTGAAGGCTGGGTCGAACTGTCCTAAAATCGGGGTACTCATCGCCTGTAACACACGAGGGTCTACTTCTACTGGACCTGGCGTCATGATTGTTCTTGAAGGGGTTTGTAATTGTTGATATTTCATCCTATTTCACTCCTTAATATGCTAACTCATATAAATAGTCCATTAAAACGGAGACGCCCATCTCAAGCTTGTAGGGTTCCGTAAATTCAAGCGGTGAATGGCTGATACCTTCATTGCTTGGCACAAACAGCATTGTTGTCGGGATATGCTGACCAAATACTTGTGCATCATGCCCAGCGCCACTTACCATGGATGTATATTTTAAGCCCTTTACAGCTAATCTTTCTTCCATTTCATCGTGCAGCTTTGTATCCAATGGGACGGGGCTGATTTCTGTCCATAAATCTATATCTATAGCAATCCCGCTTTCTCCTGCTAGCTGATGTAAAAGCTGTATTGCCTGGTGACAAAATGCCTCTAAAACTTCCGCTTCATGATGACGTATATCTAAGGAGAAATTCACGTTTCCTGCAATGACATTAGGAACGTTTGGTTTTGCAAGAAACTGCCCTGTAGTCACGCGTAGTGAGGGATACTCAGCTTTCGCAATCTCAGTCAGCATACTAATAGCATTCGCCGCGCACACGAGTGCATCCTTCCTCTCCGTCATCGGCGTTGTTCCTGCGTGATTACTTTCTCCATTCAATGTAATGGTAAAACGTTTTTGCCCAACGATATGACTAACCAAGCCTAAGTCCAAATGACCTTTCTCCAATATCGCCCCTTGCTCTATATGAATCTCAATGAAATGCTGGATATCGTCCCGTTTTTCAGTCTTGTATTTGTCAAACGGAAATCCTGCCTCCGTCATTGCTTGCTTAAACGGGATTCCTTCTTTATCTTTTATAGACTCTATGGACATCGGCGAATAGTCACCCATTATATTTCTAGAGCCCCAATACGTGAGCGGGAACCGACTTCCCTCCTCTTCGCAAAGAGAGACCACCTCAATGGTTTTCTTCGGCTTTCCAAATTTATCCACCAATCTTTTTACTGCAAGGAAGCTTGCGAGTATACCGTAAGCACCGTCGTATTTTCCGCCTTGAACAACCGTGTCGACATGTGAGCCCGTTAGAATAACTTCCCGTTCTCCCGCTGTTCCTTCAACCCGTCCAAACAGATTTCCAACATGATCAAAGTACGTTTTAAATCCTGTGTCCTCCATTTTTTGTTTTAAAGCGCTTTGTGCCTCTATCCATCCTTGTGAATATAGTAATCTCGTAACACCACCTTCAGTAGTTCCTCCAAATGATGCCAGCCAATCTACCAGGCTTTGAATTTCACTTATTTGAATTTGTGCCGCTTGAAGTTCACTCATGTGACACACCACCTTCCCAATGAATATCGTTCCCACTACTTGCTAGGAAACGTTTAGATTTCCGAATATTCAACCTTTTTATAAGTATAAAGAAACTGAAGAAGTCAGTTCATTAGCATTTTTGTTAAAAAATTTTTCGATTTTAGTTAATATAAACAAAAATTCTGTCTTTGTATCTATTTTATGTAACTTTTCATAACACACTATTTTTTTTATTGAATTTATGTTAGATTTTGTAACATATAGCAAAAAAGGAGGGTTTGTTTGTGAACATTCTACAAATGCTTTCTCAAAAGGAATTAGCCCCTATCACTTTGGTAGCCGGGGAAAAAGGCAGAGGTCGCGAAATCAGCTCCATTACAATGATGGACGCTCCGGATATCATTCCATATTTGCGCAAAAACGAACTGATTATCACTACAGCCTATCACCTACAGAATAATCACGACGTCTTTCAGGAGCTCATTCGAGAAATGGCTATTAAGGGTTGTGCCGGCATTGGCATTAAGAAAAATCGCTTCTTACATGAAATCCCTCAAGAAATTTTGCAGCTTGCCGATCAGTTAAATTTACCATGCATCGAGCTACCGGAGCATCTATCTTTAGGCCAAATCAATTTTTTAATGACTGAAAAGATTTTGCAAAGCGAGGCTTCCTTACTAACACATGCTATGGATATCCACCGCCAATTTACCTTGCTTATTTTAAATGGCCAAGGAATTCCAAGACTAGTACGTCAACTAGCTTCTTTAATAGGGAAAGAGGTTCAGTTAATCAGCCCGTTTTTACGTCCGATGTATTCTGCTCAGCTGCATATCCCGGAGCTTGCACCCATTCAAAAAATGATGCGTAATAACATTCAGAATTCTACATCAAATAAAGCCTGGACCTTTTCTTTAGTTGCTGAACGTCAAACAATTTCTCTTTATCCAATCAATATTAACTCAGAAAAAAATTGTTATTTAATGATTAAAGGTTCAATTGATGAGGAGGATATCATCTCCCGACTAACGATTGAGCAGGCGATCAATGTCTTATCCTTTGCGATTATGCAAGAACAAGCGCTCCTGCAGCAAAAGCGCAATATTCGAAATCAGCATTTCCGGGATTTATTAGAGCAGGATGGCCACTCACCAATTGCATATAAAGCGATGTCACAGGAGCTATCATTACCCTACCAACAGGTGTATTTATGCATTATCGGGCATGTCACTACCAAAACAGCTTCTTACTCATACCAGCCGAACTTTGTTATCGAGCAAATCCATAAGTTTTGCGAGGAAGCCCTTCAAACGAGTCGCATCCCAATTCACGCCTTTACGCTGAATAACGAATTAATCTTTTTATACGAATTACATGATCCAAATACCGACTATACCTTGTTTTTAACGGAGTTATTTACAGAATTAGAAGCTTCCATCCATCAATACTTTGACCTTCACCTGATTTTTGGTGTAAGCAATCAAACACATAATTTCTCCGAGATTCAACGCGCCTTCAAAGAGGCTCAAAGTACAGTCTTAACCATTCGCAATCGAAAGAAATTGATTTCTTTCTATAAGAAAAAAGAAATCAACGAACTGCTTCAAATGATTCCACAAACAGATTTAACGAATTATCACCGAATGGTTTTCAAGGCCTTTTCTCCTTTACCAGATGAGGAGCAAAAGATTTTGTTTGAAACGTTAAATGAATACTTAGAATGTCATTGCCAGATTTCAGAAACGGCTAAACGGCTTTACGTTCATCGAAATACCGTGATTTACCGCATTGAAAAATGCAGCTCCTTATTGCAGAAGGATTTAAAGGATCCCGAAGTAACACTCCAACTTAGATTAGCTCTACGAATTCGAAATCATTTATTAATTGAACAGTACGCTTAAATAGGCGTTCGGTTATTTTAGCTAAAACTTTAAAAGCTAATTAGCCAATTCATCCAAAGACAATTGACTGAATATTTTTTATTATGTAATAAATAATTACATCGGTAGTTAGAAAAAGTTACGGATGGATTTGGAGGGAATAATATGATCGAACATATAAGCAAACCAAAAGCTGCCTCTTTAGGATTACAGCACGTTTTAGCCATGTATGCAGGAGCAATGCTAGTTCCGATTCTTGTTGGAGGCGCTATCGGGCTAAATTCCACACAGCTCGCTTATCTAATCGCCATCGACTTAGTGACTTGCGGTGTTGCGACTCTTTTACAAATGTGGAAAAATCGCTTCTTTGGAATCGGACTTCCAGTTGTTCTTGGTTCTTCCTTCGTTGCGGTGACACCCATGATTGCCATTGGAACAAATTACGGCATGACAGCGATTTACGGAGCAATTATTGCTGCTGGATTATTTATCATCCTATGCGCAAAATTCTTTAGTAAAATTCTAAAGCTCTTCCCTCCAGTCGTAACAGGTACAGTGGTAATGATTATCGGTCTATCCCTTATTCCAACTGGGGTAAAAAATATGGCAGGTGGCGCAAGCAGCGCAGACTTTGGTTCACTTGAAAATCTAGTTTTTTCCATTGGTACTCTATTAGTTATTTTACTAGTCCAGTATTTTGGAAAAGGCTATGTGAAGTCCCTTGCCGTGCTGATCGGGATTATCGCCGGAACGGTAGCTTATGGAGTTGTGAATCCAATTGATTTTTCAACTGTTGGAGATGCCTCTTGGTTTCACTTGCCAGCACCCTTCTACTTCGGGATTCCAACGTTTGAAATCGGTCCTATTATTACAATGATGATTGTTGGGATTGTCGTAATGATTGAGTCAACTGGTGTATTTCTGGCGCTAAGTAATATTACAAAAGAAAAACTGTCTCCTCAAGATATGGAAAGAGGCTATCGAGCTGAAGGAATCGCCTTTTTACTTGGTGGAATATTCAACGCATTCCCTTATAATACCTTTGCACAAAATGTTGGTCTTGTTCAAATGTCCGGCGTGAAATCAAAAAACGTAACAGTTGCAGCAGGAATTATTTTGGTTGGCCTTGGCCTAATTCCTAAAATTGCAGCTTTAGCTACTCTAATCCCTACTGCAGTTTTAGGTGGCGCTACGGTTGTAATGTTCGGGATGATCGTTTCTTCAGGCATCAAAATGCTTAGTACAGTTGATTTTTCGAATCAAAACAATTCGCTTGTTATCGCTTGCTCCGTTTCTCTCGGATTAGGCGCTACGGTTGTACCCGAGCTATTCTCCAGCCTTCCTGCCGCTTTAAAGATGCTTGTTGGCGATGGGTTAATCACAGGAAGTTTAACAGCGATTTTCTTGAATCTTGTTCTATCTTTACAGCATTCGAAAAAAGAGAAACTAAAAGTCGATGAGGCAGCTCTTGTCTCGCAAGGAGGAAATTAAAGGATGGAAGCAACTTTAGTGCATGAAAAACTGAATGATCTTAGTCAAGGAAAATTCGTGGAGGTTTTTGGCGAGATTTTTGAACACTCCCCTTGGATAGCAAAAAAAGCTTTATCGGCAAGACCGTTTCACTCAGTCGACGAGGCATTTGAGGTAATGAGAAAAATAGTGGAAGAAGCAAGCGTCGACCAGCAGCTTACTTTAATTTTAGAGCATCCCGAGCTTGGCAAACGCATGAAAATGAGTGAAGCCTCTGTCCGTGAACAAAGCGGTGCAGGTCTGGATTCTTTATCGCAAGAGGAATTTGATGTTTTTTCGTCTACGAATCAGGCCTACACGGAGAAATTTGAATTTCCCTTCATCATTGCCGTAGCAGGAAAAGACAAAAATGCGATTTTATCAGCAATGAAAGAACGACTAAATAACTCGCGTGAAGCAGAATTCAAAACAGCACTAAATGAAATCTATAAAATTGCAAGAATCCGTTTCAATGCAATTATTGAGGCCCTAGCTCGCGTGTAGAGGTAGAGGTTCTCATGTGTTTTATTTCAAAATTAGGAGGAATTAGAGATGCCCTCATTATCAACTCATGTTCTTGATTTACACCACGGAACCCCTGCTCAAAACGTAAAAATCGAGGTGTTTTACCAGCAGGATAACGAACCTTTTGACCTCATCAAAACCGTTGTGACGAATGCTGATGGGCGCTGCGATGAGCAAATTGTAACAAACGAAACCTGGAGACAAGGAACCTACGAGCTCGTTTTTCATGTGGAAACTTACTATAAAGAAAAAAACGTCGACCTCCCTACTCCAAACTTCCTAACAACGGTGCCTGTTCGCTTCAGCATGACAGAAGCAGCCACTCACTACCACGTCCCATTATTAGTAACTCCTTGGGGCTATCAGGTTTATAGAGGAAGCTGATTAAGTGAGCTTGCATTTGTTTTTTCCGACAATCAGTTCCTCTCAACCTTTTTGTCACCTCGTTAGGAAACACATCTATAATTATCGGAATTTTTAGTTATCCATCACAAAAATCAACGTCAAATTTCTACATATGAGATAAAGGAGTTGTGCTCTATGAGTATAGAAGCGTTAAATGAGCAAATAAAAAAAGATCTTTCATATATCGCCCACCCAGTTTCCAGCGTGGATTGGGTCAAACCTGTTTCACATCCTGAAGGTCACGTTTACGATGTAGTCATTATTGGCGGTGGTCAAAGTGGATTAAGTACGGCATTTGGCTTAAAACGTGAACGTGTAACAAACATTACCGTTTTAGATGAAAATCCCGCAGGTATTGAGGGACCTTGGATTACCTACGCTCGAATGGTTACCCTTCGAACACCAAAGCATCTGCCTTCCATTGATTTAGGCATCCCTTCCCTCACTTTCCAGTCTTGGTGGATTGCACAGCATGGCCAGGAAGCTTGGGAGCAACTCGATAAAATCCCGCGCGATGAATGGATGAACTACTTAAAATGGTATCGAGAAGTATTGGAGCTGCCTGTCCAAAATGAGGTAAAGGTCGAATTAATCGAACCTATCGGGGATGGATTATATCGTTTACACCTTTCCGGCAATGGAGCAAAGTCAAAATCAATCCTGGCTCGCAAAGTCGTTTTAGCAACAGGGATCCAAGGTGGCGGCGAATGGCATGTTCCTGATTTCATAAAAAACAACTTACCAAAATCACTTTACGCCCACACTTCTGAATCAATTGATTTTGAAGCCTTAAAAGGAAAAAGAATCGGGATTTTAGGCGGTGGAGCTTCTGCTTTCGATAACGCGAATTTTGCTCTGTCAACAGGCGTAAAAGAAGTGCATACCTTTATTCGCCGAAAAGAAATGGTCCGTATAAATCCTATGCGAATTCTGGAGCAATCAGGGTTGATTGAACGCTATCACTCATTAAATGATGAAGAAAAATATGCAGCCATGCTACACTTCTTCAAATTCAATCAGCCACCGACAAACGATACATTCAACCGCGCAAACGCTTGGGAAGGCTTCCATGTCCACCTGGATTCTCCTTGGTTAGAGGTGAATCCATCAGAAGAAGGTGCTGTAGTACGCACACCGCACGAGACATTTACTTTTGACTACTTAATCATCAGCACGGGGTTAATAACCGATCCAGCTTTGCGCCCCGAATTAAAACAGGTAGAGCAATTCATCACTCGTTGGGGCGATGTATATAAGGCAAGTCCAGACATCGCAAATCCGGTAATTGATGCACACCCATATTTATCAAAGAGCTTTGCATTTGTACCGAATTGCGAAGAAGGCAAAGCCGCATTATACGGATTATTCGCCTTTAACTACTCAGCTTTAATTAGCTGCGGGGTCTCTGCATCCGCCTTGTCCGGCATTCGCTACGCCGTACCAAAACTAGTCACAGCCATTGCCGATGACCTTTTCCAAGATGACAAACCATCTATTCTAAAGAATTACTTCGAATACGATGTAATCGAATTTACAGGCAATCCAAAGATTCCAACGAAGTGAATTTAGGATTTCTAATAGGATAACCCCGAGCAACTATCCCTCTTTTGTTGCTCGGGGTTTTTGTGTGAGTTTGAGGACCGGTCGGATGGGATATGGGGTTTTGGCGATTTACATACAACGTCTCGCCTCCTAGTGGTTAAGTTCATTTTTTTTACTGACGGGTCTGTTTGTTTTACTGGCAGGTTCACACCCATTACTAGCTCTCCCCCCAAGACAACACAAAAAGCCGCTACCCCTCCTCTCCCGGAGCAGGTTAGCGACTCACATCAACACCATAATTTATAAGAAGAATCCTCCAACTACCAACCCACCCATAATTACAAATGCCGGATGAATTTTAAATCGCTCCAAAGCGAAGTATGCAGCTACCATCAGTACAACCGTTACAATCAAGCCAATCGCATCATAAGAAGTGTTGAAGAAATCAAATGTCATATCTGCTAATAGAATCGCGATTGCCGGCAGGACAAAGCTCGATAAACGCTTCACACGCGGCGAGTTACGATAGCGATACAAAATATTCAGCAGAATCAGCATCAGCACTAAAGACGGGCCAACCGTTGCAAGCAAAGCAACGATCGCTCCTGGAATACCCGCCACTTCATAGCCGATAAAGCCGGCCATTTTCGTAGCAATCGGGCCAGGCAATGCATTTCCAAGCGCCAATACTTCACTAAACTCACTTGTTGTCATCCAGCCATAATTATCGACAACTTCATGCTCGATTAACGGAATGGAGGATGGGCCACCGCCGTATCCGAGAATTCCCGGGTAAAAGAAGGCCAGAAAAACCTGAAGATAAATCATCATTTACCATCCCCCTCCTTTTTAATCGGAAGCGATAGTGCAAGCACCAATAATACCCCGATAACAATTCCTGGATGCAAACCTAATAAGATAATAGCTATAAACGAAGCTACCAAGATAACCGAGCCGATTTTCCAGCCCAATGATTTCTTTGATTTCGTTAGAAACTCCCATGTCAGTACTCCGAGCATCACGGCCACAATCGGCACAACGCCATTGGTCATCCCTTTTACAAAATCAAAATCCTTAATTTCATTTAATGAAGCAAGAAGAGCAATCATTAGCACAACAGTCGGCAACACTGTAGCAATTAATGCTGTCACTAGCCCTAGCCAGCCGCCTACTCGATAGCCAATATAGCCCGCCATTTTCGTTGCGATCGGGCCAGGTAATGTATTGCCAATCGAAAGTACATCCGAGAATTCTTCGTCATTCATCATTTTGAAAATGTCCACTACTTCTTTTTTCACTAGTGGAATGGTAGATGGTCCACCACCAAAACCTAAAATTCCCGAACGAAAGAAGGCGATGAAAATATCCTTTTGCTTTGCCATTAATTCCTTCTCTTCAAACGGAACTGATAATTTTTTAGTAACCAATTGCCACTCCATCTCCTCTTGGGTCCGCACCGCCATATTTCACATTCGTTTTATCATCAATGAAAATTGCTCCGGCATGCCCCATCGTATCCGTAAATTCCTCCAGCACTTCCAATTCATGACCTAAATTAGCTAACTCCTCACGAATGCCTTCAGCAATTCGACTTTCAACCTTCAAGCTATTCGATGATGCTCCCCAAGTCCGGCCATATAGCCATCTCGGCGCTTCGATCGCTTCCTGCACCGACATACCATAGTCTACAATCCGTGTCACTAGAGCCGCTTGTGTTTGCGGTTGCCCCTCTCCGCCCATCGTTCCATAAACCAAAGCTGGTTTCCCATCCTTTATAAGCATGGCAGGATTCAATGTATGGAAGGAACGTTTCCTTGGTGCTAGTGCATTCACATGGTTTTCATCAAGGGAGAAGAAGCTGCCACGGTTTTGAAGAACAATTCCTGTCCCTTTTGGAATAAAACCAGAACC
>DAMDNS010000007.1:0-21506 GCA_032083605.1 Ureibacillus sp. | reverse complement strand
GCTTTTGTATTACCGTTATTGAACGGCATCGAGCATATTGAAAGATTGCAGCATGCAGTCGGCAAAGAAAAAGTAATGGGTGGACTTGCCACAATCGTTGCCACGCTAAATAAAGAAGGTCATGTCGAACATACGAATCCGAACAGTATTTTAAAATATGGGGCTCTCCATGCTGAGCAAACACCAATTTGCCAGCAACTAGAAGAACTTCATGATCAGCTGAAAACGACCTTCATTAGAGAAGAAGATATCCAAAAGCATCTGTGGATCAAATACGCATTCATCACTGCACTTTCCGGCATCACGTCAGCCATGCAATTACCAACAGGTTTTATCACAAATACGCCAGCGACCCTGTCAGTTGCCAAAAATGTGATTGGTGAAATGAGGATGCTAGCCGAGAAAGAGGGAACGGTCATCGATGTGGAAGGTGTCGTAAATATGCTGCTTGGCTTCAAAAAAGAAGCAACCTCTTCCATGCACCAAGACCTAAAAAAGGGCCTCCCAATCGAAATCGAGCATTTACACGGTGGTGCACTGAGGCTGGCCGCTAAACACGAGGTTCAAATTCCGGTTATCGAAACGCTTTATGGCGTGTTGAAGCCGTATGAACATGGAAGACCTGAATACTAAAAAATCGAGCCGACTCCTTATTAAAAAGGGGGAGGCTTTTTTATTGCTACGTGACTATGTATAGATTGCACGAAATTCCTAAGCATTCCGTGCAATCTTTTCTAGCACCAAACAATGACTTCAAAAGGTGTGGTTTGAGCAGGGATACTTCTTGTAGCAGGACCATAGATAACGATGAGGTTCCGGTTGGCAGGGTTCTGTGTAAAGGGCTGCCAATTCTTTAAAATAACGGGTGTGTTAGGAGAAAGATTTAATCTTAGTTGACCATCACGGCTCACTAATTGGCTGTTGAAAAAATCTACCTTCACACTTTCGAAGTTATTTTCTTTGACAATGATCAGTGCTGGATATTGGGGCGGAAAAATTAGAGGAACCGGCGCATCGCCATCGAAATATCCAGTAATTAAATCACCAGGCTTCACGATTTCGGCGTATACAAAGTACGTATTTGGCGAAACGACGAAATTTACGATCCCACCCTGACTATCCCGGATAGTAATCACTTTATAGCAACCTGCCTCTTCACCATTTCGTCCTATCATAGAGTCGTCAATCTGTGTAACCGTACCACGAAACGATTGAAAATTTACCATATCCATCCCTTTCCTTTATGAAAATACTGTTTATCATGCAATATCGAATGTTTGCTTCCGGGTAGAAATTTATCGGCATAACCATCCAAATAATCCCCATAATTTATGTGAAATCGCCGGGGTGGGTGACTAATCTTTGGCAGAATAAAAACGAAATGATTAAAAGTGTTTATATTCTAGATTTGCGTGAATAAATAACATAAGGGGAAGGCAGAAAAGGGGGGTGCTCTATGTACATCGCGAAATTAATTGATAATAAAAGTGAGAGATTAGTGGGCAAAGTCGATAAGCCGTTTTTTGTGCCAATTCAGTTGATAGAGCTCAAGTTGAATGTGGACAACCTCGAAAATGCTGTAAAGCTAGCTAGAAGAAAATTACATCCTATCATCAACAATCCAGCAAATATGAAAATCGAACATCCGACAAATGACACCGTAAAATTATCATTCAGAAATAGGCACGATGGCTTGAAAGTGACGTATCAGCTACAAGCTTACAAAAAATAATTTGGTAAAGTTGCGGAGAAGATAGCACAAATGACATCTTAGAAGGAAGTGTAAAAATTCCATCAGAAGAGATACTAGAAATGAGTAAAGGTTTGCTCATAGAGTTTCTGAAAGTTTGAAGGTATTCTTGAGCACGCGAAAAGTTTTTGGATTCTTGTTCTCCCTATTTTCTACTAGATTCAAAACACGCCAAAAGTTACTATAAAATAACATTCGGAATTGTTAAACTATTAATAACATCATGATTTGGCTTCAATTTAATCCTAGAGGAGGGACGAAAATGGAGCGTAAAGTGAGTTTGATTCCATATCAGGTAGTAGAAGTGATCGAACGGGTTAATGAAATTCCAAAAGGAGCAGAATTGACGCAGGATCAAAAAATGGGGATTCAGCAAATGCTGACACAAGAGCTGGCCGCAGCAAAGGAAGTTTACCTGGAGCACACCAAAAACCGCCCTTATTATGAAGAAGATAGGGACGAAGAAATTAAACAAACGTATTATAAAAATAGTTCACTTGATAGAAAGAAACTGCAGGATTTATTAGAAAAAACACATCAAAATAAGCTGAGTTACGCCCCGCACCGTTATGTCTATCCATGGGTAGATCTGAATGAGAATGGGCAGCTGAAAAGCCTCTATTCGGGCAAGGAAATGGATCCGCTCGCTGTTATAGAAGAGGATATTCGCATTCTTAAAAATGCTGGTGTCAATAGTTTGTCCCAAGAAGTGAAGCTGAATTGCGAGCATGTCGTACCACAGTCTTGGTTTGATAGGGGTCAGCCGATGCGAGGAGATTTGCATCATTTATTTGCCTGCAATCCTGGCTGCAACAGCCGCCGCGGCAACTACCCATACCATGATTTCCAGGACTATGTTCCGGAAGCCGGCATTCTGGATATTGAAGAAGGCTGCGGCAAAGCAGATGACGGGAAATTCGAACCCGAATATGGGAAGGGCATTGTGGCAAGAGCCACCCTTTATTTCATCACCCGTTACCCTGAAAAAATTGACAAGGACAGGGTGAATCTGGACCTCTTACTGGAGTGGCACCAGCAATTCCCGGTATCCCTCTATGAAAAACATCGAAACCTGGCCATCTATGACTTGCAAGGAAACCGCAATCCATTTATCGATTTCCCGGAGCACGCAGAAAAGTGGCTAGCTGAATAGAGAGCTAGTGGTTTATAAATAAAATCCTTCAAGATAAAAACAGCACAGGCTTTGTGCTGTTTTTTGCAGGTGTAGCGTAAAATGGTATGACCATATGAAAGGGCTGTGATTTGAAGATATAATTGCCTAAAGAAGTCGAGAAGTATTTGAAGCTAAGTTACAAGACGGTAAAAAGACCTTATCTGGTATCAAGAGGTCCGCTCATAGAGGTTGAGAGAAAGGTAAGGCACCCAATCTAATAAATAGACGGAAAATTTCCCCTTATTTTGGAAATAGATTAAAAAATAGCTTATATAGACGGAGAAATTCCGCCTATCAACTCGTAAAACGTGAAAATGTGGGAATTTGCTGTGCATAATCGGAAAAACGCCCCTTATTTACCCCTGAAACGGGCTCCGTTCTACATATAAACGGAAAATCTACCTTTATTTCCCTTGAGCTAGTTACTGAATATTAAGGGACAGAATCTTGAAAGGAGTATCCTTCTTCATTTTGATATGTTACGTGGATTCAACCGTTTATAACAATTTTCAAATTTAAAAGAAGCCTCTTTCTACATAAATTGATTTTCTTGAATAGGAATTGTGACTGTTTCGTCCCCTCGTTTCGTAATTTTAATCAATCCATCACACTTATAATTGTTTGAATATTCTTTTAAATCTCTTGACAATTTATCCAATTCATTTATACTAAATGGTGTATTAACCTCTTAATCTTCAACTAACAAATCCTATGTTACACCTCCCTTGCAATCTATTAACGAAATCAAAACTCTTATTATTTCCCGAGACTTATTTAATTCCATTTATTATTTTTTTCTAAAAAACCAAATAATGAAAAGGAGATGACGTAGTTTGGCATCAATTATGTATGCAGTTCAATGTCCTTGCTGTGAACGTTCTGCTTTTGAAGACGATTACTATAAAACAGGGGAGAGATATACCTTTTGTTTACGATGTGGTTATAATTACACCAAATTAATCAAAACCTGGACGGAAAAAGGCATCGATTACACGGAAGAAACAAATGAAGGACATGGTGTCTTTATCCTGAGGAAAAAGGATGGAAGCCGCGAAAGTACAATGTTGAATGGGCCTATCAAGGACGAACATTTAGAAGAGTACAAATCCAGATATATGAATGATGAAGTGAATCAAGAGGCTAGTTATTTGGCTTCTTTTGAAGAAGGCAAATTTACAATTTTACTAGGTAACCATTCAGAAAACTTCTTCTTGCCATTTGAGGAATACAAGACAAAAATGTTCGCGAAGTATGGAAAATCCGAAGATGATTTCATGGTTCCTTTAGAGGAATAGGTACCGATTATAGGGGAAAATAATTGATTGTTAGTTGGAAAGATTGTTATTGTACCTTGCTTATATTGGGGTTATTAATTTTTTTCTACATTTACAAATTGCAACCGAATAATTACCTCAGGCGTATACCTTCTAAGATGATTTAGCTCAATTTTTCTATCAACCTATCTTCCATCGCCAGCCCCATAAATTAATACTTCTACACCTTTTTTCTCTTTTGTATATGGTGTAAATCCACAAAATCTATTAAAAGATACATCTGCAATCTTCCACCAATCAAACACAAATTCTCTTTCGGTAAAAATTTTCTTCCCTTAACCATTTCTCCCCATCTTTTCAAGTATAGTTTATTTGCAAAATATCACTTGGAATAATCACCTGAAAGGTGTAACAAACAAAACTAAAGTGAAGATTACCTAGTAGAACTAATGGTATATACTTGGAATATAAGAGTAAGTGTTCTAGAAAGGAAGTTGCAGAATGCGAGAAAAAATAGTAGCCATTAAAAATAGCTATATTACATTAGATTTGCTTGAGAAGTTTGCTGGGGCTGGTCAAACTTATGAGCAATTCGGTCTTGAAGTTTTGGAATTAGAATCAGAAGGAGTATTAGTTGCAGTAAAGAAAGCAGGCAGAAATAATAAAATTCCTTCTTTAGCATACAAGTATCGCATTAACAGAGCCGTATTAAATAAGGATGTGCAGCAAGTTATTGAATCCAAGCGATTCAAGCTCCATGCAACCCTCAATATAGATGAGTATTTTCACCTGCCAAAAGAAGAGTGGGAAAATGATTACCCCTTTATAGAAAAGATCAATACATATATTGAAACATATGGATTACCTATTTCAGAAGTTCCTGCACCAGAGAGAAGCCTTGCATTGGTTGGTGATGAAAAGTGGATTCAAGAAAAGGGCGGTCAAAAAGTTTTGGAGCGACTACAAATTTGGGATGTACTCAAAATTATTCCTGTTAGTGATCCGCTCGCCTTTATTATTAATCCGAACAAGTTCAATAACTCACAGCATCTTCATCTCATAGTTGAAAATAAAACAACCTTTGACGGATTATCAACGGCCATTAAAAATACACCATTTACAACTCTGATATATGGGCAGGGCTATAAAATCACAAAGAGCATTGAATACTTCCATAAACAGTTGCCATTGGATGATGCGACACATTCATTCTATTATTTCGGGGACCTAGATTGGGAAGGCATCAAAATTTGGAACCAGTTGACTAACAAACTAGATGTTAAATTGGCAATCCCGTTTTATCTCGCCTGCATTGAGAAAACACCAACGTCCCTAAAAACAAATCAAAAGCCATCTGAAGAAGCAACAAAACTCTTTCTTTCCTTCTTTGGACGAGCTCCTCGAGAAAAAATAATTATCGCATTGGAAAATCAACTGTATTGGCCACAGGAAGTTCTCTCATCACAAGAGTTAAAACAAGTATGGAGTGAAACAAATTGGATACAGGGCTAAATGAATCTATCCTAAAAGATAGTCGAGAAAGAATGAAACGCGTTTTATTATTCGAACCACTCATTGAATTAGATCGGAAAGCCTTCAAAGATGTAAATGATAACAGAGTTGATCTACGCAGCTTTGGAATGTTTGTCCTACTATACTTTTTCGAAATGAAGTTAATCCGAGAAAAACGTGTAGGGGTCATTGAAATCGCACAATTTTTAAAGAATGTGAGTAAAGATACATACAACTTAACAGACGCTAAGTTTGAAGATATCGTGAAGATCATAGTTGCGGTTTTTAGACCGAGTGGGGGGCAAAAGAAATCCTATTCATTTTATAATTTCGAATTACAAACAGAGGATTCAATTGATTTTCATTATATCAAAACAAATGAATTTGATATCCAGACCAATCGTCAATATTATGCACTCGATGACGATGGGCTTGAACTTGTGTTTGCGACAAAGGAATACTTTCAGGAGTTTCAGTTATCCATCCACCAGCTAATGCTACGAAAGCTGCTGGAAAAGGGCGAGTTTGCCGGGGCATTACGCCAGATTAACGAAATGCGGATGGATGTCGAAACCATTCACGAAAGAATGAACAAAATTGAGCAGGAAATAAAGCGCAATGTCGTATCAATCGAAACGCAAAATAAATTCATGAAGGTCATTGAAGATCGGAATTACCGTTTGAATCGAGAGAACGAAGAATTTGAAGAACTGCATCAATTCGTAGCTGAAGCAAAGCAAAACTACTATTACTTATCTGACGAGAATCAAGAAGCGCATGCCTATGAAATGCTTTTACAAGTTGAAAAAGCCTTACATCAAGTGCATCACCAGCATCAGCTATTACTCAACATAAGTCTCCAACTAAAAACGCAAGTATTACAGTCGGCAGAAGAAGCATTGTACTATATCGGGGTTAATTCCTTTAATTTCGATAATGAAATCACGTCAAAAATTGTGAGTACACCATACCCACTTGAATCCCTGAAAGGCATTTTGGCCCCTTTTTTACCATTAGGCCAATTTAGCACATGGTCACTTCTTTCTGTATTTTCACCACAATCGTGGAATGAGGTGGAAGAAGGATATACAAGTAAAAGCTTTGAAAGGGTATCGACAGAAGAAGAACAAGAACACTATGCGAAAATTATTCGAAGCTATTATAAAGAAATTTTCCAAGATATGCTGGCTTATTTGGGTGACCAAAGAGAATGGACGTTAAAGGAATGGATAGAACATCTTCAAAGCCACAATGATCGACGGCTAGATCAGCGCCAGTTTTATGATTTTTATATGTTATGCCATCAAAAAAGTCCTATTACTTCGCAAAATGACGCAAATGCAGAAGAATCACTTCATCTACTGGCGGAAGTGATGGAACAACTAAATGGTCGAACTTTCCTATGTAAAGAGCTGCCCGAACGCATTTCAGGAAATGACCGATTTGAAATACAGAACATGATTTTTTATTTAGTTAAGGAGGGAGAACCCATTGAGATATGATTTCCAGGATATTGAACAAGCATTTGAGCTTTACCGTGAGCTTGCCTTAAAAGGAGTGATTACTGGTGACAAAGCCAATACGTTCAAAGTGAATGAAAATGTCTATACATTAATCAATCAATTTGCAGACAAGATGGATGCAGATTGCCTAACAGTTGGACAAGAGGTGCATTTAATCCCAAGGACAAAATTATCTCCATTCCATATAAGCAACGATACAATTAAACGACAATTTTTAGGATCAAAATCATCCAATAGCGATATTTATTTAATGTATTTATGCTCAATTATCTTAATAGGAAGTTTCTATAACAGCTATCAATCAAATGAACCAACACTTGATTTTATTACCTATGAGGTGTGGGTGCAACAAGTGAACGAGCGCATTGAGAGCTTGAAATCACATGATGAAGAACAGCTGGAAAAACTTGAAAAAGAATTCTCCTATAGATGGTCTGCCATTATTGAAAAATGGGAAACACTTGACGAATTGAAAGAGTCAGTGACAAAACAAACCGGAAGAACTTTGAGCCGATTAAGCTTTATCGATACAGTCAGACGCTTTCTTCAAGAATATGACCTAATCGAGTTAATTGGCCAAAATGAAGTGACTTTAACAGAAAAGACAAAAGTAATTGTAGGTAGATATTTCATGGAGCGTGAATTTAACCGAGGAATCTTGGAGTTCTTATATGGATTTGAAGAGAGGGAGGAAGAAGATGCCAGCTATTAGTAAAATTCGGTTAACCAATGTTGTGTATGAAAATGGGCAAAAACGTTATCATGATGAACTTTTCTTGTTCGATGGATTAAATGGTGCCTTGGTTCTTGAAAACGGTGGTGGTAAGACGGTTTTTATCCAAACGGTGGTTCAAGCAGTTATCCCTCATGCCACGCTTGCAGACCGGGACATCAAAGATACACTGTACCTGGAAGAAGGTCCGGCACACATTGCCATTGAGTGGATTGTGAATGAAAGTCCACGACGTTATGTTGTAACGGCAGTTTCCTTGCATAAAAAACAAAATGGCATCGATTCTTTACGCTATGTATATGAATATGGGGAAAATGATTCTCATAGCATTACTGAGATTCCTTTTGTTCAAAAAACTGCTGAAGGCATTCGACCAAGCGATCGAGGCGAAATGACGGATTATTACGCCTATATGGAAAGAAACCAGGGGCATAAAGCAAGGACATTCTCAAAATCCATTAAAAGTTTTACATCATATATAGAAGAAAATCACCAAATTATCCATTCGGAATGGGAAAGCATTATCAAGATTAACGGTGGTGAAGGGGATGTCGAAAAATTCTTTGATAACTGTAAAAAGACGAACGATTTAGTCGACCGTCTGTTGATTCCTTCGATTGAAAATGCGATGGAAGGATTTAAAGAACATGGTTTTGCTGAAACGTTTGAAAATCGGCGCGCGGAATTTAAAAAATATAAGGATTTAAAAGAAACGATTGAACAATCCAGACAGTTAAACCAGGAATTGAAAGTCTATGTCGATGCTTTCCGTAAAGTGGATGAAAAAGAACAGACGTATAATGAAGGACGCCAGCAAGCTAAAAGCTACATGCTATTACTGGAAGAGGAAATGCATCAAATAGAGCAAAATCTTGTTGCCATAGATGAACAGTGGCAGAGTCATAGTGAGGAAATGGAAGAATGGGAACGAAAAAATGCATCTGTTGAAATTCATAAACAACAAAAAAAGTGGCAGGAGTTCGCAAAAATAGAGCATCAATTAAATACACGGTTGAATACGCTCCAAGAGCAGCTGGAGGAAAACCGCCAATTTTACCACTCGCTTCAATTTGCCGAGGCACGGGAAGCTTCGAAGCTTGAGCTTTCTCAACTAGATTTAGTAGACCAGCAGCTTGCTAAATTGGAAGAAAAACAAGAAACAGCCGACTTACAATGGGAATTAGATCGAGTAAGCGGGAAAATTCATTTTGCATTTTTAAAACAAAAACAGCAACTAGAAGAGCAAATCGAAAATTTAGAGGCAACGCAAAATCAGTTAACGCAAAATCAAGTTAAGTCAAATGAGCAGCAATCAAAGTTGCAATACGAAATTTCAACTCTGGAACAGCAAAGAACGAGAGCAAAAACTAACCTTGAAAATACAGAAAATCATATGAAAGAGATTAAATCCAAGCTTGTTGCGCGCGATGAGGAATCAATAGAGCAATTATTAGAGGGCTGGATTTCGGAAGCTGAGAGACTTGATCGAGATAATATTGAACTTAGTCAGCGTCTAAAGAAAATTAAAGAATTACAGGTCAGTTACAACGAGCAGCAAAAGGAGTTTCAAGCAGTTCTTTCTGCTGACAAACTATCGATGGCAAAACTCGAGGAGCACCGAGACCAAATCTCGAAACAGGAACAAGTATTGTTAGCTAAAATGGCCACATTACGAACTACATGGAGCCATATCCAGTCCATTTATGAACGCGAACAATCTTTAACCGAACAAATTGCAAGCCAAATTGAAAAACTCGAAAAAGAAAAAGAACTTAAGCTCATGCAAGAGAGACGTGCGAAACGATTCATAGACGACTATGAGCAACAAGTAACATTCTTTGCCGATCCATTTATCGAACAAAAGATTAAAGATTGGTCTCAGAACTACTACATTACAACAGGTATTGAATTTATCCAGCAGCATGAAGCTGAAATGAAGGAAAATACGTATCCATTTTGGGCACTAACCCTAATCACAACTGCAAAAGAAAAAAGCGCGTTGTTTGATAAATTAAAATCCGTCCAGCATGAGTTAACCTATCCAATCTATATCCTGTCTTTAGATGAAGCGAGAGAAATTGGGACAGGCTATATCCCGCAAAATGCGGCGATTGAACCTTCTAATTGGATTGACTACCAAAATCAACAGGCATTTCTTCAATTCAAGCAAGAAATGCAAGAAACAGCTAAACAACGTGAATCAGATCGGAAGCAGACAGAGGGAACATTACGTGAATGGCAACAAGTAAAGCAATCATTTAATGAATTTATAGAGAAAAACCCATTTACACTGTTCAAAGAGACGGAAGAACAACTATTTACCCTTAACACAAAAATTGAGAACAATGAATACGAGATTAAAATCATAGGTGTGGAATTACAAAAGTTAAGTCAAGAAAATGAAGCGAAACAGTCAACATTCTTAAATAATCAAAGGCTATTACAAGATTTAACGAATAATCGAATCCCGCAAGCACATCAATATATTCAGCTTTCAAAGAATTTGCCAGCCTTCCATAAAGAAGTAAACCTTTATGCGGTAAAGATAATTGAACAAGAGGAATTATTGGGGAAATTAAAAGAGAATCTTCGAAATCTAGAGCAACAAATAGGTGAATTGAAAGAGCGGATTTCGGACTTGCAAAGTCAGAAGAAATATAAGATTGAACAGGATTCGCTTTATGTAGCCACTCAAGCTGTTGAGGTAATTGAACATGAAGAGAATTTGGAAGTACTGAAACGTCAGTACCAATCCATAGAAGATGAGATAAGGAAAATTCAAACTTCAAGAGGAGAGCTGCTGGAACGTCGAAAAAGCTGCCTGGAAAAAATAAAATCGGCTCAAAAGACGATGGAAAATCAGTTGGAAGAATGGCCTAACCTAGATAAGGCAAAGGAGTTTCCCGTTGATGGGGTACAGACAATTTCTACTTTGAGAACTCAATATAAAACAATGAATACGCAACAAGTAGAATTGAATAAACAAAAAAATAAAGCAGAAGTTACGGCAAATACAGAAAAACGCACGTTGGAACAATTACAAAACCGCTTTTATACACGTTTTGAAGAAATATGGCCAATTGAGGGTGATATAGAAATTGTCACGGAGCAACTAAATCAGCAAAAGCAAGATCTCAAAAAGGAAGCTCGATATATGCAAGAGCGCAAGCAACAATTAATGGACCAGCAAGGACAAGGCAAAAATGTAGAACAACTATTTAATCAATATTCGATTGCCCATCGATTAATTGATCCAGCACTTGTCGTACAACCGTTAACAGAAGAAGAGCGTAATAATTATTTATATAACAAAATAACACTTACCAATCAGGTAATGAATCGCCTGCAACGAACACAGCAGGAATGTGATAAGGCATATGTCGTGTTAGGTGAGGCAAAGGAAGACTTCATCTCTTATGCTGAAAAAAATGTGAAAGATCCAACACTAAGAAAAACAACCATCGATGGCGTGAAAATCAAAAAAACATTTGTAGAAATACTTGAGCATGATCGACTAATGAGCGAGCGTATCGAAAATGTGATTCAATTGGCTGAAAATACAATGCGAGATCATGATAAAGAGCTCCAACAGTTTATTACCTATATTCATATGCATATTCGGAAATTACGGGACGACCTACATGAAATACAGAAAAAAACGCGTGTGAAAGTAGTAAACGAATCGAAATATATTTATAAGATTGATGTCCCTGATTGGGATGATGATATCGCAAAAGAACGTATTCAAGGTTATATTGATTGGATATTGAACCAACTAGAATCAACTCGTTATCTGGATGATTCTGGAGATGAAGATAATGTGAAAGTACAAAAGTTTTTACAAAGCTCGTTTAAAACGGTACCAATTTTACGGATCGTGCTTGGAAACCAGGCCATAAAGGTGAAATGTCGCAAGGTAGAAAGTGCAACACATATATCCAAAACCTTCTATACATGGGAAGAATCGAATCGCTGGTCTGGCGGGGAAAAGTGGAGCAAAAACATGGCATTATTTTTAGGCTTGCTCAATTTCATCGCTGAAAAAAGCCAAAGAAGCTCACCCCATACAAAACGAAACAGAACCGTTATTTTAGATAATCCATTTGGGAAAGCATCAAGTGATCACGTCCTAAGTCCGGTATTTTTCATAGCCGATCAACTGGGATTCCAGCTGATCACCCTAACAGCTCACGCAGAAGGGAAATTCTTAAGCGACTATTTCCCGATTGTATATAGTTGCCGATTAAAACAATTAGAAGGCCAATCCAAGCAGGTCTTAACGAAAGATAAAATCTTGCAAAAAGCCTACTTACGCGACCACGCACCCGAAAGTCTGGTGCGTTTGGGAGAAAGACAGCAGCTTTTGTTATTTGAATAGGGATTGATAAAAGATAAGAGCTCAGAAGGGTACCGATACAGTAACTTTCTGAGCTTTTAAGTAACGTTGTTAGGTACCGAAAAATACAATAGAAAACTGCCTGATAAATACTCTTTTCGAGAGTTGTAAAGTAGGTTCTATAATTTGAAATATTAATATAATAGTATGTTTGAAGTTAACATTGTATTTGGATGAGGTTAGATGAACAGTACCAAACTTAAGGATTTAATACATTTAAACGTCGTCTGCCTTCAGAGATACGAGTTGATTTTAAAGAAATATTAAGTGATTTAAGTCTTTCGGAAGATTATTCAGAGATGGAATTACTTGAACGTACTCGTGGAAAATTAGGAGGGGAACAATATTCTTTTGATGAAATTGAGAGGCTGATGAACATGAACATGGAACAGCAATCTAAAGAGACATTCACCAACAAAGAAAAAGCAGTGTCGTTTCTGCAACTTGTTGCATCGGGGGGAGTGAGCGAAGCATATGAGAAATACATTGGTTCTGGCTTTAGGCATCACAATCCCTTTTTCCCAGGAGATGCAAATTCGCTAATGCTCGCGATGGAAGAGAATGCGGCCAAAAATCCTCAAAAGTCACTTTTGGTTAAGCAAGCTATTGAAGAGAAAGAGAAGGTTGTCGTTTTCTCTCATGTGAAACAGAATCCCAATGACCTTGGCGGAGCTGTTGTTCATATCTTCCGCTTCCAGGATGGACAGATTGCTGAACTATGGGATGTAGGGCAAGAGATACCAGAAAATTCACCAAATACAAATGGCATATTTTAGAGTAGATAAACTATTAATGGTTACTCAAGAACTAAATTTGAACAAAAAGGGATCATCATGTCAATAGTGAGTAGGTTAGCATCTCATCTTAATCGTAATGAAGAGGCAAATATCGAGCTGGCATGTGAATTGGCGAATGAAGAAAATCATGCAGGTATAGAAGAAATTATTGAAAACCTATCTAATAAGGATAAAAAGATTCAAAATGACTGCATTAAAGTAGCCTACGAAAAAGGACAAGTGAAACCGGAACTCATAAGCAAGTATGCCCTGACTTTTATTGAGCTGCTGAATATCCGCGATAATCGTCTCGTGTGGGGTGGAATGACGTCTCTATCAACGATTGCAAAGCACGCATCAGAAACTCTTATGTCGCACCTGGACACATTAAAAAATGCTTTCAAAACAGGCTCTGTTATTACAATCGATAAAGGTGTCCTCACTCTTGCAAAACTAGCAATCTTAGGTAAGGAAAACAATGAGGCCATTTTTCCATTCTTGCTGCATCACCTTGAAAATTGCAGACCCAAGGAAATCCCGCAGCACGCCGAAAGCACTCTTGTTGCAATAACGAATGAAAATAAAGCAGAATTTTTGGACGTGCTACGAAAAAGAGAAGAATCTCTTACGGCTTCCCAACTAAAAAGAGTGAAAAAAATATATAAAACATTAGAAGCTTAGTTAAAAGGACAAGATGACTAATAAACAAACAGCAAATATGTTATTCGACTTACATTCAAAAAAGTTGAAATTCATTATTGATAGCAATGGATGTGAAAGTACTGTAGCACATAAATTGTTATGTAAAAAACAGTGTGAACAAATAATTAACAATAGCTTAGCTTAATTTAGGGTTATTAACACGAGCATTCTACATCTAAATGATGAGTATGGGAAGATTACCTAGAACTGACTCTACTTTCAAAGCCTGATATAACTGAGATGAATTGCAAGCCATTCTATAAAAACTTCTAATAATCAATAATGAAACTATAGTAAAACGAAATAAATTTAAGTCTCTTAATTAGAAAATGAGAAGAAATTATCGGATGGATAATTTCTTCTCATTTTCTTTAAGCGAAACTCAATTGTTAATCGCAAGAGTATAAGTTAATACCCCCTCCATCCCAAGCACCATCCACACCAAAGCAACCATCCCCACTTTCCAAAGCCAGGGATTTATCATTTCCGGAATAAAAATCAGAATATCAAAATAAAATATTCAAACGATTGTCTTTGCATGACTCATATAAAAATGGGAGGTGATGTGGTTATTTTTATTGAAGTAATAAAGAATTTTTCGCTGCCGGCTCTTGTATTGGATTTAGATGCATTCGATCGAAATTGCAAGAGCATTGCAAAAAAAGCAAATGGGAAAACGATCAGGATTGCTACTAAATCGATAAGGTCCATTCCTGTTTTAAAAAGGATTTTCCAGTCTAGCCCTGTATTTAAAGGGGTCATGTGCTACAGCCCTTATGAGGCTATATTTCTTGCAGAACAAGGCTTTGAGGATATTCTGATGGGCTATCCATGTTGGGATCCCGAAGCTCTTACCGAAATAGCTCGACTAAATGGAGCAGGCAATAAAATTACTTGTATGGTCGATTCTCTAGAACAGCTCAAAGCTTTAAATGAGATTGCGATAAAGGCTGATGGATTTTTTTATCTATGTATGGATATCGATATGAGCACAAAGTTTGGCAACCTCCATTTCGGGGTTAGGCGTTCACCTTTGAAAACGGTGGATGACGTCACGTTGCTGGTGCGAATGATAAAGGAATCTCCAAGATTAAAGCTGCTCGGCATCATGGGCTATGAAGCGCAAATCGCAGGGGTATGCGATAATCTGCCTTCTCAGAAATTGAAAAATCGAGCGATCGCTTTTATGAAAAAGAATTCGATTAAAAAAATTAAACAGCGTAGGGAGATAATTCTTCAATTTTTGGAGCGGGAGGGTCTTCAACCGATGTTTGTCAACGGAGGCGGGACGGGAAGTCTAAAGACGACATCCAAAGAAGAGAGAGTGACGGAACTGACAGCTGGTTCAGGCTTCTATGCCCCTTTGTTGTTTGATTACTATCGGGATTTCCGCTTTGTGCCAGCCTTATTTTTCGCGCTGCCAATCGTTAGAAAACCAGCTCCAACTATTTATACTTGTCTCGGTGGAGGCTATGTTTCGTCAGGCGTGCATGGCTGGGATAAAGTGCCCCGCCCCGTTTATCCACCCGGAGGTAAATTATTGCCATTCGAAGGAGCAGGGGAAGTGCAAACCCCTGTTACTTATAAAAAGGAAACACTGGAAATTGGAGATGCCATCATCTTTAGGGCAGCCAAGGCCGGGGAAATTTGTGAACGGTTTGATGAAATCATTTGTCTTGCCGATCAACAAGTCGTAGATCGATATCCTACTTATCGGGGGGAAGGAAAATGCTTCCTGTAATGAAAATTAGAGAAGGAAAAGTATGGGGGAATTGGGCCCGAACATGTGAAAGTACACCTGAAAAAATCCTGTATCCATCCTCGGTTGAGAATGTGGTTTCAATCGTACAAGAAGCATCGAAACAAAAGAAAAAAATTAGAGTAGTAGGAGCGGGGCACTCATTTACGCCTTTAGCAAGAACAGAGGACTGGCTGGTATCACTCGATTTACTCAGCGGCATTGAACGACTTGATGAAGCTGCCGGTACAGTTACCGTTCTGGGTGGCACCAGGTTATTTGAATTGGGAGAAGCACTTGGTCAAGCAGGATATGCCCAGGAAAACTTGGGGGATATCAATGTCCAAAGCATTGCGGGGGCGATTTCAACCGGAACCCATGGAACTGGACTTTCGTTTGGCAATATTCCCACCCAAGTAGCAGAAGTTGTGATTGTAACAGCGTCAGGAGAGGTTTTGACGATTTCCGAGGAACAAAACGCTTAATATTTCAAAGCCTGCCTAATATCCCTGGGCCTACTTGGCATCATCGTCAAAGTAAAACTGAAAATCATTAAAACACCTATCTACGAATATAAAAGCGAAAAGGTGGATTATCCACTTTTTGAACAACAGATTGAGAGCTATATCAAGGAAAACCGGCACTTTGAATTTTATCTATTTCCGTATTCAGATTGTGTACAAGTGAAAACGATGAACATTACGACTCGTAAACCACAGCGATTATTTTTTCAACGTTTGGAAAATTTGATATTAGAAAATTATTTATTTTTCATACTATCAGAGATATGCCGATTGTTCCCAGGAAGCAGCAGGTTCTTCAGCAGACTATCAGCGAAGGCTATTGGAACCATAACAATCGCGGCAAAAAGTCATGAGCTCTTTGCTACGCCGAGGCTGGTGAAATTCAGAGAGGTCGAATATTGTATCCCGCTTCACTATTTGAAGGCGGTCATTCAAGAAATTCGGGAATGCATGGAAAGAAAGAAATACAAGGTCCATTTTCCAATCGAATGTAGGACGGCAAGGGCCGATGATATCTGGCTAAGCCCCTCCTATCAAAGGGATTCCGCCTATATTGCCTTCCATATGTATAAAGGAATGCCTTATGAAGAATATTTCAGAGATATGGAAAACATCATGCAGAAATTCGAAGGAAGACCACACTGGGGTAAAATGCATAGCCTAACTAAAAAGCAATTACATACCCGCTACCCCAAACTACCGGACTTTCTCGCGATAAGGCATGAACTCGATCCGCAAGAAATTTTTCTGAACGACTATATCAGGGAGATGCTGATTGGGTGAACAGTGTTTTAAAAAACGTTAAAAAGGTAGCAGCGTTTAAATGCATTTTTTGTTCAGCGATTTCGCGAATTTTATCAAGTTTAACTGTTGCAACTATTTTACGGTTTGTTTCCCCTGATCCAGATTGGATACCTGCTGCTACTTTAAGTAATACTGCTGCAGGTTATTCTCCTTCTAAAGAAAAATTTTTAAGAGCAGACTCGCACCAGTCTATTGCTACCTGGGTGGTTCTTTTTCCAAAATCCAATGTTAACAATCTATAGCCTAAATCCTCATCATTCGATTTATGAGTAGTAATTGCCATTTTGATCGATGAATAAGTTTGATAGCGCACTTTAAGTTCTTGCATGTAATTCTGAAGTAGTAATACGTTATTTTCCCCATCTTGATAGCGACCAAAAAATAGCTTAAATAGCACTTCATTTCTTTCGGTAGGTAACTTTAAGACGGCACCAGCAGACTTGCCAGAGGTGGATTACAAACACGCCGTTCAATTTTTCTACCTCTATCCTTTTCCAATATCCCATCAAAAATTTTCTCCAACAAATTGTCTCTCTTTCCCTTAAAAAAGGTATTTACATAGTGAAAGACCATTTTGCAGCATTCATAAAGGAGACGAGACAAACATGCATATTATCTTATTTAAGGGAGAACCAGTTGTAGAAACAAATGAAGTAGCGAGTATGTTTAATACAACATCAAAGGACGTAATGGCAGTATTCCTTCAAAACAAAGAGCGATTTCAAGAAGGCGTGCATTATTACTTACTAGATAATCGCTTCGAGGACCTCGAAGAATTTAAGAAGGAACAACTGAACAAAGAAAGTGCCGATCAGACGGAGGTCTATCTCTGGATGTACCACGGGCTGTATGAACTTGCAGAATTATTAAATGGGAAATTTGCATGGTATGCGTATTGTAAATTTATCTACGAACTATTCAATATTTCAGATGACCTGGAGAAGGCGATCAAGATAGTTCAGAAAGCAAAAGACCGCATTGTAAAACATGAGACTCCGATAATTCCATTTAAAGGAGATGTTCAAGAATGAACCTGCTTATAGAAGATGTACATCTACTAGTTTCACCCAAAATAGCAAGAATACTTGGGTTGAATGAAGCCCTTGTCCTGCAGCAGCTACACTATAAATTACTGCATTCTCCTCTGAAAGGTGGTGGCTTTACTTGGTATTTCCATACTTATGCCAATTGGCAGGAACAGTTTCCTTTCTGGTCTGAGAGCACCATTAGTCGAATCTTTTTGGGGCTTGAGAAACAAGGATACATTGTGTCGACACAGCATTACAACTTCATGAAGATCAATAAAACCAAATGGTACCGTATTGATTATGATGTTCTTTATGCTGCCTTGGGAAATCAAATTGAGTTTTCGGTTCAGGAAGATTGCCAGCTACCTACAATGCAAATCAGTGGGAACGTACCAAGAGAGTTGATGCCATCAGATATAAAAGAATTTAAAAAAGAAGAAATAAAAGAGAAGAATGTCGACTTTGCTTTTGAAATAATAAATTATTTAAACCAAAAAGCAAACAAAGAGTTTCGAGTGAGTAACAAAGCGACGAAACGCTTAATCAACGCTCGATTAAGCGAAGGCTATACACTCGATGATTTCAAGACAGTCATTGATCGAAAGGCTCGCCAATGGCTTACAGAACCAGAGATGAAGCAGTATCTGAGACCAAGTACACTCTTTAGCCCAACGAATTTTGAAAACTACCTGAACGAAACGACCGATACCAAACCCCCAAAATTGAATACTAGCGTCAAACCAATCGTTCTAGACTTTGAAGCGGGTGAAGAAGACTAGGACAAGTACAACAAGTTAGCACTTGTCCTAGAAAGGGGAGCTCAAGCGATGTCTTCGCAGTTAAGTATCGATTTACTGGAAAAGAGTTTGCTAGGAACCATGCTAAGGGAAAATTATTTAATTACCGATGAAGTGATGAGACCGGACATGTTTCAGTCCCAAATCCATCGCTCCACGTATCTAGCCATGCAACATCTAGCCAGAAATCAGTAGCCTGTCGATTATATTACGATTCTCACAATGGTTGAGCCAACCGAAGTCGGTGGCGCCAATTACATTGCAAATCTCCAAACCTTTGCAGATTCAGAGAAATTTGAGGCTTACCTGGAGATTGTCAAACAAGCGTAGCGGGAGAGGGAGAAACAACAAATTCTTCACCAAGCCAGTATGCAAAATTGGTCAATCGAAAAAATTCAAAAAGAGTTCGACTCCATCCAAACAGACACTCTCGCAGTAGAGACGGATATAAAAAATGACATTGTGAAAATGGCGGAGCGCCCCTACATACCGTTGCAAGAGCAACGTGTAGTGCCAACAAATTTAAAGGAACTTGAAAAACTAATTGTTGGGTTTAGACAAGGAGAGCTAACAATCGTCGCGGGCAGGCCTTCGATGGGGAAAACCGATGTCATGAACTATTTCGCACTAACTGCAGGATTTGCAGGTTTCTTGCCAATTATCTTCTCACTGGAAATGAGCAAAGGGATGCTGCTGGATCGGATGATTGCAGCTTGTGGCAGAATCAGTCGACTGAAAATGCGTGACCCTTATCAATATTTCTCAGAAAAACAACGGGAACAATGGATTCCAGTGTTAACAGAGTTAAGTCATGCCAACATACAAATTGATGATCGTGCTGGACTGAGAGTTAGCCAAATGCGAGCGCAAGTAAGAAAGCTGGTAAAAAATAATCCAAACTTAAAACCAATCGTCTTCATAGATTACCTGCAAATCATTTACTCCGCTGCGCTGAAGGGAAGCAACCAAACCGTCATCATCGGCCAAATAAGCTGGGAACTAAAACAAATGGCCAAAGAATTTGATTGCCCAGTCGTGTGTTTATCCCAACTGAATCGAAGCGTAGAATCCCGGCAAAACAAACACCCTTTCATGAGTGACCTCAGGGATTCAGGCAACATCGAACAAGATGCAGATGTCATCATTCTGTTATACCGAGATACCTACTATGGACAAACAGCAAAGATAGAAGGGGAGGAGGCACTGCAAGAAGAGGATTCAACGACCACCCCAACAAGGGAAAAACTCGAACTCAATGTGGCAAAAAACCGTAATGGTCCAACAGGAATTGTCACCGTGAATTACTCCAAAATGACAGGCCAACTGAAGGAATAGAGTGGAATGGAGTCCAGCCAACAAACCATTCAATCATTATTTGATGACGCCATCCAATTCGATGAACCTTACACAGCCCACCTCATCTACTTCGCAACAAGAAGAGGCAAAGTCACACTGCAAGACCCCGTCTCCAAATTATATGAAATGGAGATGACAGTTGAAGAACATGTGGAAATAGGGCGTATGAAAGCAGCGGATGTTCTCGCCATGCGGAAAATCAAGCTATACGCTATTAAGAAAAGCGCCACTACTTACGTCTTCTACTTCGCCAGTAACGCTTGGGAAGCGAGGGAACTCCATCATCAAATTTATGATTGTTGTGAAAACCGTGTGATCGATGCCTATAACCAGATGGTGGACAAGGGGCTGTATTTTCCGGAAACGAATTGTACGAAGGCGTTTCGGGAGTTGTTGACGGAGACGGTGGAGTTTCCTCGGTGGGTTTGTGAGATGGAGATGAGCGTCTAGAATTCTTTTACTTTATAAGGTGCAGTCTAATTTTATTTAAAATGTAACTTTATCAACGTAGTTAATCAATGAATGGAGTTGTAGATAAGGTAAATCAGTAGCCAATTCTCGGTTTACTGATTTTTATTTTGAGATGAAGTTAAATGCACTTGGTTTTTATTATTCCAAATTCCTCCTAACCCCACCACCCATCAACTAATTAATGCGATCCTGTAATTTGTTATAATATTACAATAGACATAGTATATTAGTACATAAGATAGAGAAGGAGAATGACATGTAACAGCCATTTTGAAAATTTTCCAGTAGATACTGGGGGATGATTAATTCGATCAATAATGCGAGAACAGAGACGTTTCGTGGGAATGAATTGGAATTGTTAAAATGTGAGATTGCCAGAACTAAGATAAAGGAAGTGTATTATTATGCAGTTAAATAATATTAGATATTTAAACGCTAATAATGAATATAAATACTTTGAAAATTGGATGGGATATAGTGCTTTGTTGGCCCAATTTGTAAAGAAAGTTCCACAACCAATAAAAATATACATATCAGTACCCTCAAATTTGTTATTCTCATATTTTTTTGTACTAGGTGCTGTGGACTATGATTTTAAGAATCCGTCAAAAGAAGAGTTATTGGAACAATATATAGGGTTACAGAAAGGACAAAGAATTCTCTACAAAGTGGGAGAAGAATGGATAGCTCATTCAGTTATCGAAATTGGTACAATTCCAAATTCAAATACTAGAGCGATAGTAGTGAAGGATCGTTTAAATGCTATCAATTATATACCAGAAAAAAGATGGTTTGAATTTGTTAGAATACATGACTATGAAGTAACAGAAGTGAAAAATACTAGAAAAGTAAACGGGATAGAGAATTTAAATGAGAACAATAAATTAAAAAAAATATATTCTGAAGAAAATCTGAATTTATTAATGATGCAAAATACTCCACATACAT
>DAMDNS010000006.1:0-21607 GCA_032083605.1 Ureibacillus sp. | reverse complement strand
GTCAATTGAAGACGGTAGCGAGGTTTCTCTTACATTTGTAACAAACGAAAAAATTCATGAAATTAATCGTGAATATCGGGATAAAGACCAGCCTACCGATGTTATTTCGTTTGCCCTGGAAGAATTAGGAGAAGGCGAAGTGGAGATTGTTGGTGAAGGAATCCCTAGAATTTTAGGAGATATCATTATTTCTACCGATCGTACAAAGGAACAAGCAACAGATTTCGGACATTCATTTGAAAGAGAATTAGGCTTTTTAGCTGTACATGGATTCCTGCATCTACTTGGATATGACCATATGACAGAGGAAGATGAAAAAGTCATGTTTGGCAAACAAGATGAAATTTTATCGTCATATGGTTTAGGTCGTGATTAAATTGGACGTCCATAAACTAATCAAATCCTTTGGGTTTGCTTTTTATGGCATATGGACCTCTTTAAAAGAACAAAATATGCGTATCCATTTCATGAGTGCATTCATTGTCATCATTGCAGGTCTTTTGACGGGGCTTGCAATAGTGGAATGGTTAATCATCATATTGGCTATTACACTAGTAATTGGAGCCGAGATGGTCAATACGGCCATTGAGTATGTAGTAGACTTGGCTTCGCCTGAAATTCATCCACTAGCTAAACAAGCAAAGGATGTAGCGGCAGGTGCAGTACTTGTATTTGCCATGGCAAGTGTTATAATCGGGTTACTTATTTTTCTACCAAAATGGTTTTAACTATAACAAGTAAATCTAATGATTCAGTATTCTTTGTTCGTAAACTAAAAGTAGAGCATCATCAATAATATTATGATGAAGGTAATAAGGGAATTAAAAGGAGCGGGGATTTAATGACAGTGGATATGAAAGATTTAATTGAACAATCTAAAATTGCAAGAGAAACAGCTTATGTACCTTATTCTAAATTCCAAGTAGGTGCAGCCTTACTATCGGAAGATGGAAAGGTATATCATGGTTGTAATATTGAAAATTCGAGCTTTGGTTTAACTAACTGTGCAGAAAGAACAGCTATTTTTAAAGCGGTTTCAGAAGGCAATAAAAAATTCAAAGCAATCGCAGTAGTTGCTGATACAGATGGTCCATGTTCACCATGTGGGGCATGCAGACAAGTAATTTCAGAATTCTGTGCGCCAGACATGCCAGTATACTTAACTAACCTAAATGGAGATTTACTACAAACGACAGTTGCCGAGCTATTGCCAGGCGCCTTTACACCGGAGGATTTAGATAATGCAGGAAAAAAACAGCTATAAATCAGGATTTATATCAATTATTGGACGACCAAACGTAGGGAAGTCAACATTTTTAAACCGTGTTATTGGTCAAAAAATTGCCATTATGTCCGATAAACCACAAACAACACGCAACAAAATACAGGGTGTTTTAACACGAGATGCATCCCAGATGATTTTCATTGATACGCCAGGTATTCATAAGCCGAAGCATAAACTAGGCGAGTTCATGATTAAAGTATCCAAAAATACTTTACGTGAAGTCGACATCATCATGTTTATGGTGAATGCGGAGCAGGGACTTGGTAAAGGTGACGAGTTCATCCTGGAGCTTTTAGAAGGGACAAAAACACCGGTTTTCCTGGTAGTTAATAAAATTGACCAGATTCATCCTGAAGAACTTGTACAGGTAATCGAGACATATAAAGGGAAATTTCCATTTGCTGAGATTGTTCCAATTTCCGCGCTGCAAGGCAATAATGTTGACCAATTGCTTGAAACAATTGAAGGATACTTACCAGAAGGTCCTCAATATTATCCTGCAGACCAGGTAACAGATCACCCTGAACGATTTATTATTTCTGAAATGATTCGTGAAAAAGTTCTTCATTTAACAAGGGAAGAAATTCCTCATTCAATCGCTGTTGTCATTGACAAAATCAAGCGTGACGAAGAAAATGAAAACATGATCCGTGTTCAAGCAACGATCATGGTAGAACGAGATTCGCAAAAGGGAATTGTTATCGGAAAACGCGGTGCTCTATTGAAAACAGTAGGTACTGAAGCTCGTAAAGATATCGAAATGCTTCTTGGATCGAAGGTATTCCTAGAGCTTTGGGTAAAGGTACAAAAGGATTGGCGCAATAAATCCACTCATCTGCGTGACTTTGGTTATCGAGAAGACGAATATTAAGCAATTCTAGGACAAGCTGTCAAAATGGCTTGTCTTTTTTTATGGATAAAAAAGTTAGCCGCTTGACCTCAGCCATCATTCCAATGGTTCAAATTTTTACTTAGTATTTAAAATTTGAACAAAGTTTGAAAATTTTGGTCTAAAAGGAATTATCGAAAATATAATAATTTTAAGTAAAAAAGTTTTGGAAAACATACTATTTTGTGTTTGTTGTGTGAGGAGGGGGACAATTTGAAGCTATCGCAGAAAAAGCTTCAAAAGAAAAAAGAAGAAATCATCTTATCGGCAGTAAGAATTGTAAACAAAAAAGGTTTCCAGGGTGCAACGATGGAAGAGATAGCCGCCGAATTATTTATGACAAAGGGCTCCCTATATTATTACTTTAAAAATAAAGAGGATCTGATTTTTCAATGCCATGAAATGGTATTAGACCAGGCTATTGAAGAGTTGAATACTAATTATAACGAAGAAGCTGCCCATGAGGAAAAATTGCGCAAAATGATTTTCACGCATATTCGATATGCGATTGAGAGAAAAGAAATGTTCAATATGATTATAAAACCAGAGCATATTTTTTCCTCGGACCAATTAAATGTAATACTTCAAAAACGAAATAAATATGCAAATCTTTTTGACCAGGTAATTACGGATGGGCAAGAAAGTGGAACATTTACAAGCGCAGAACCAAAGATTGTACGAATGATTCTTCTGGGAGCCATGAATTGGATTCAACAATGGTATAAACCTGAAGGGGCAAAATCGATGGAAGACATACAAGTGTTATATTCAGAGTACCTGTTAAAGTTATTAAAATAAGCATTTTGAATTGAAAATACTGAGTTTAAATGGGGTTAGAGTGCTTATAATCGAAAACATTTATCGATTATAAGTAAGCGTTTACATCATTTTTTGTTAGTAAGTTTTCCCCTTATTGGCCAATGAAAATGTGTTATTTGAGGGAGGGTAATATGGAAATAAGAACAATGACACTGTTTAATAGAGAAAATATAAAGGTGTATGAAAATCGCCCGAGTACAATCCATGATTTTTTTAAAGTGAGTGTACAAAAATATCCTGATAAGCTGGCACTGGTAACAGAAAATAATAGATTTACTTATTCAGAATTGGATCATGCTTCGGACTTAATCGCGTCAAATCTGCAACACTACTGTGATGT
Source organism: Ureibacillus sp. (assembly GCA_032083605.1). GTDB lineage: Bacteria > Bacillota > Bacilli > Bacillales_A > Planococcaceae > Ureibacillus. Next base: position 18,274 of record DAMDNS010000006.1, on the reverse strand, counting down.
AGGGAAGGGGGATAGAGTTGCAGTAATCGTTGGAAATGGGAATGAGTTTCCTCTGATTGTACTCGCTTGCTCAAAGCTGGGAGCGATTATGGTGCCTATAAATGTAAAGCTGTCGGCAGATGAAATGGAATATATTATAGGCCATTCAAAACCGAAGGCTCTCATTTATGAAGAGGAGTTTGAGGAAAAAGTAAACAAGATTAAAATCCAGGCGTGCTCCGTATTGCCTCAAGAGAATCACATATTTGTCATTAAGGGAAAAAATACTTTTAGTCAGCTTTTAACAAATACAGATACCCACTTTCAATCGCAAGTTAACGAAGAGGATAGCGCTTATATTTTATACACTTCCGGAACAACGGGAAGGCCAAAAGGTGCTGTTCTTAGCCATATTAACGTAATCCATAGTGTCATGAATTATATGAATACTTTTAAAACAGATCATACTCTCAGTACCTTGATAGCTGTACCAATGTTTCATGTTACCGGTCTTGTAGGACAATTACTTCATTTGTTCTATATAGGCGGTACGGTTCACAGCATGAGGCGTTATCAAAATGAAGAATATATCAAAAGAGTCCTGAATAATAAAATAAATTTTCTATTCAATGTACCGACTATTTTCATCATGATGTTTACGAGTAAAGATTTCCAGGCTGGGGAATTCGAATTTGTAAAAAAAGTTGCATTTGGAGGCGCGGCAATTTTTCAAAAAACCTTTCAAATGCTAAAAGAGGCATTTCCAAACGCGACCCTGCACAATGCATATGGTTCAACAGAAACAACTTCGCCAGCAACACTAATGCCCATTCAATATCCACTTTCAAAAGTCACATCAGTTGGTCCGCCAGTTCAAGTAGCAGAGATTAAAATTATAAATTCTGATGGCGAAGAATGCAGCTCGGGTGTATCAGGAGAGCTATATATAAGAGGTCCCATGGTAGTAAAAGAATACTGGGATAATCCAGCCGCAAATGAAACTGGTTTTGAAGAGGGGTATTGGAAGTCAGGAGATATCGGTTATAAGGATGAGGATGGCTATGTCTATATACAAGACCGGAAAAAAGACATGATTAATCGGGCTGGAGAAAAGATTTTCTCCATAGAAGTTGAAGATGTGCTGAAAAATCATCCAAAAATAATAGAGGCTGCTGTAATTGGTATTCCAGATCCGGTATTTGGCGAGACAGTAAAGGCATATGTTGTCGGTTCAAATTTAAATGAAGATGACTTTGATAGCTTAAAAGAGCATTGCTTAAAACATCTAGCGAAATTTAAAGTGCCTGAGGAATTTGAGCTAATGGATAGTCTTCCTAGAAACGCAGCAGGAAAGATCTTGAAAAATTCTTTGAAATTAATAGGAGGCGTTAAAAATGCTTAAAGAATTGTCGCCAAAAGCAGAAGTACTAAGAGAAAAGCTTATTCAGTTTATGGATGAATATGTCTATCCAAATGAGGCGGTTTATGAGGAACAATTGAATAACGCAGAAAATCGATCGACGATTCCTCCTATTTCCGAAGAATTGAAATCAAAAGCAAAACAACAAGGTTTATGGAATTTATTTATCGATCATGAAGAATACGGCCAAGGCTTATCAAACTATGATTATGCCCATCTGTGCGAAATTATGGGGAGATCATTAATTGCTCCGGAAATTTTTAATTGTAATGCACCGGATACAGGGAATATGGAGGTACTCATAAAATACGGGACGGAAGAACAGAAACAGCAGTGGCTAATTCCTTTATTAAACGGAGAGATTCGATCCTGCTTTTCAATGACGGAAATTGATGTAGCCTCCTCTGATGCAACGAATATTGAGGCGAGCATTGTAAGGGATGGAGATGAATATGTCATCAACGGTAAAAAATGGTGGACTTCAGGTGCGCTTGACCCGCGCTGTAAAGTTGCCATTGTAATGGGAAAATCAGATTCTTCCGCAGAAACTCATAAGCAGCAATCCATGATTCTCGTTCCTTTTGACACACCTGGGGTAGAAGTGAAAAGATACTTGCCTGTTTTCGGGTACGATCATGCTCCACATGGGCATGCAGAGGTTCATTACAACAATGTGCGTGTTCCAGCTGCCAACCTATTGTTAGGTGAAGGAAGAGGCTTTGAAATTGCACAGGGCAGACTTGGACCTGGAAGAATCCATCATTGTATGCGCGCTATTGGAGCTGCTGAAAGAGCATTGGAATTATTATGTAAACGTGCAGCTAGTCGAGAAGCTTTTGGTTCAAGGTTAGCAGATAAAGAGGTAATAAGAGAGAGTATTGCAGAGAGCAGAATTGAGATTGAGCAGGCAAGATTGCTTACTTTATTAGCTGCGCACAAAATCGACATAGCAGGAGCAAAAGCTGCGAGGAAAGAGATTGCCATGATTAAGATTGCAGCACCCAGGGTTTCATTAAATGTGATTGATCGGGCTATTCAAGTATTCGGTGGAGCAGGAGTTTCGGACGATACTCCACTGGCAGCTCACTGGGCAAATGCAAGAACATTAAGAATTGTCGATGGACCGGATCAGGTTCATCTAAGAGATATTGGGAAATTGGAACTACGGGAGCAATTGCGTTAAGGAAGGGAGGTTCATCAACATGAAAGCTTGGATGATCACAACACTTGGTGATCCAAAAGAGGCTATGCAATTGGTAGAAGTAGAAAAACCGCAGATCGGTGTTGGGGAAGTTCTCATTAAAGTAGAGGCAGGTGCCTTAAATTTTTTCGACATTCTACAATGCCAAGGAAAATATCAGGAAAAGCATGGTCTACCTTTTACACCAGGTTCGGAAATAGCGGGAACGATTGAGGCAGTTAGTGGCGAATCCAGCTTTGAAGTAAATCAACGTGTGTTGGCAACCCCTTCATTACCAAGAGGTGGTTTAGCTGAGTGGGTTGTCGTAAGGGAAGAGGATGTGTTCCTTATACCTGATTCACTTTCGTTCTCTGAAGCAGCAGCATTGTATATTACTTACCAAACGGCATTCTTTGCTTTGCATCGTACAGCCAAGATTAAAAAAGGAGAAGTGCTGCTAGTTCATGCCGGTTCTGGAGGAGTAGGTTCTGCTGCCATCCAGCTTGGGAAAGCAGCGGGTGCCTTTGTAATTGCAACAGCTGGAAGTGAAGAAAAGCTCGAGATTTGCAGACAATTAGGTGCGGATATTGTGATTAACTACCGAACAGAAAATTTTGTTCAAATAGTTAAAGAGGCTACGGATAGTAAAGGGGCAAATATCATTTTTGATCCGGTTGGGGGAGAAACCTTTGACCTTTCAAGGAAATGTATTGCTTTTGAAGGAAGGCTGCTTGTTATAGGGTTTGCAGGCGGCATTATTGCAAATGCTCCAACGAATCACGCATTGATAAAAAATTACTCCATTGTCGGTGTGCATTTTGGATTGTTTAAAAGGCTGCATCCAGCGGAGGTTAAAAAGGCTCACGATGAATTAATGGACTTATATAAAAGCGGATTAATCACTCCACTTATTTTCAACGAATATTCATTTGATGATGTTCCTGCTGCTCTCGATGATCTAGCCGACCGTAAAACTTATGGAAAATTGGTAGTGAAGCCTCGCTAGTCGAATATGAAGGGGGTTTTGTATGGGGAACCTTGTTGAAATAGAAACTAGTAATCAAATTGGTCTAATTCGAATGAGCCGTCCGGAGAAATTGAATGCGCTTTCTAAAGAAATGGTAGATAACTTGCTTCAGGCATTGGAAGAGTTGTCAAAGGCCCAAGACGTAAAGGTTATTATTTTAGCTGGTGAGGGCAAATCTTTTTGTGCAGGCGGAGATATCGAATCCATGAAAAGCTTGGATGACCCAAATGGAATTGTAGAATGGATAGAATATGTATCATGCGTGACGCAAAAAATCCTGAATCTTGATAAATATGTAATCGCTGCTGTTCATGGCTATGCTGCCGGTGCAGGGTTCAGTCTAGCTTTAGCGGCAGATTTTATCGTTGCACAGAGCAGTTCGAAACTCGCTTTAAGCTTTTCGAATATCGGATTAATTCCTGATTTGGGACTTATTAAAGCACTGGCCGAGCGAGTTTCACCCCCTATTGCAAAGGAATGGATCTCTTCGGCAAAAGTGTTATCGGCTGAAGAGGCTTATGCCTATCAAATTATTAATCTCATCACTGAAGAAAATGTGATAGAGGCAGCTAAAAAGTATGCACAATTCATTCTGGATGGACCGCCAATCAGTAATAAGTATGTGAAATATTTAGTTAACCATGTCGGGGAATTACATCTAGAAACTGCTTTTAAACAAGAAAATATGATTCAAGCTTTTCTACTGCAAACAGAAGATCACAAAGAGGGTGTATCTTCTTTTTTTGAAAAGAGAAAGCCTAGATTCAAAGGGAAATAAGATTACCAGACTAAAAAAGCAGATGGGGGATATGTTATGAAGCGGTATAGTATTTTAACTCTTGTTTTACTTTCTGTAGTCCTTGTGTTGGCTGCTTGTGGTGGGAAAAGTGATGGCAAAAACGATGAAAAAAATGATCAAGAAAAAATTGTTTTGCGTGCTGCAACGGGGTTAAGCGCCCAACATGCTTGGTGGGAAGCAACGATGGTGCCTTGGATGGAACGTGTGGAGGAACTAACAGATGGGCAAGTAGAATTCGAAACCTTTACAGGCGGGGAATTGGTAGCTGTTCCCGATGAGGCAGAGGCAGTTGAGAACGGTACGATTGATGTTTCGCTTGTATTGCCAATCTATCAGCCTGATCAGTTTCCAATGGCCGAAATTACAATGCTGCCATTAAGTCATTCCGATACTATCATCGCATCGAATGCTTGGAAAAAACTTCTTGAAAGTGATGTTGAGCTGCAAGATGGGAAAACGTACACAGAGCTTCAATTTGGAAACTTTAAAGTATTTCCGGTATCCACAACACAAGAATATTCTATTTCAACAACGAAAAAAGAGTTTAACAGTGTTAAAGATGTAATCGGTACTTCATTGCGTACTCCCTCACGAATTCATGAAGTGTATGCAGAAAAGACACAACTAAATAGTGTCACGATGCCGGCTGTGGAGATGTATGACGCACTTAGCAGAGGCACATTTGATGGCAGCTTTTACAGTATTGCAGACTGGTCTGGATATGGCTTCCAGGATTTATTCAGATACACGGTAACTGGTGTTAACTTTGGACATTTCAATACATTCATAGGGATGAATTTAGACAAATGGAATGAGATGCCGGAAAATGTGCAACAGGCAATGATACAAGCAAATGAAGAAGTATTTCTTCCAGGTGCCGAAGAATGGATTAAACGTTCTGAGGCGGCAATAAAGGAAAATGAAGAAAATGGCGGTAAATTTGTCGACTTCAGTACGTTAGATCAAGAGGTTCAAGATCACTTTAATAAAGGGATTGAGGAAACTTGGGTTGACTATGCAGAACTTCTTGAGTCTAACGGTCTGCCTGGCTACAAATTGGTCACTCTGTGGAGAGATCTAATGATTGAAGAAGGTGGAGATGTTCCAGAAGGAGTAAAAAACCTTCAATAATTCCTGTTGATGGAGAGGAAGGTACTTTGGATAGGCCTTCCTCTATTTTAAATAAGCAAGGAGGCCAGTTATGGAAAATATAGTAGTAATCGGAATCATCATATTATTAATGATTGTTATGTTGGTTCTTGGTATGTATGTGCACTCCGTTTTATTTGCTTGTGGAATTATCGGTTTAATAATGCTGGAGGGCTTCGAAATATTACCTGGATTACTAGGAAACGAACCCTTTAATCGTGTTGCCAGCTATACTTTAACAACGATTCCGTTATTTGTCTTGATGGCACAATTTATATTGCATTCAGGGTTAGTGCAAGACATTTTTTATATGATTCACAAAATCTCAAAAGGCAGAAATAGTCTGCTTGGTGTTCTTACGCTTATCATTGGAGGAATGTTGGGAGCAGTTTCAGGATCGGGGACGGCCACTTCAGCTTCACTTGGTCAGGTTGCGATACCTGAACTAAGAAATCATGGGTATAGTGGTCCGCTTTCTGGAGCGATTGCAGCTGCTGGGGGTTCTTTGTCAGGAGTTATTCCACCCAGCATTATCTTAATCCTATACGGAGTAGCAACTGAAACATCGGTGGGAAGCCTGTTCATCGGTTCACTACTTCCGGGGATCTTAACGATGTTCGTATTCATCATAGTGATGCTTGTCTACTACCACTATGACAAAAGAAAGTCAGCAGGCAAACCAATCGATGCCTCTCATCTGGTTGAGAATGAAACGATAGCAACGGAAACGCGAGTTGTTCCAACGTATCGATTAGTTGTAGTTTCTGTGATTGCATTGTCAATTGTTTTGGTCATTTTCGGCGGGATATACTCAGGGTTATTTACACCAACTGAAGCTGGTGCAATTGGGGCATTCATAGGATTTCTTTCGGCTTTAATTTTAGGGAAAGTAAATTTAACCTTCTTTAAAAAATCCTTGGTAGAAACAATCAGACTAACTGGAATGGTCATGATTATTATGATTGGTGCCCAAATATTTGGACGATTCGTATCGTTGTCTCTATTACCAAGGAAATTAATAGAGCTGCTTGATCCAATAATGGATACGCCAGTGCTCGTATTGATTTCTATTTCTGTGGTTTTATTTATTATGTTTATGCTAATCGAAGGGGCAGCGGTTATATTAATGTCCATCCCAGTAATTCTTCCAATTATTCAAACACTTAATGTTGACCTCCTATGGTTTGGTGCGTTTATAGCTGTCATCTGTACGATTGGGTTACTAACCCCTCCTGTAGGGCTAAGTGTTTATGCAGTAGCTGGCGTCAGCGGAATTCGATCGAGTGCCATTTTTAGAGTAGCTATGGTTTTTGCTGTCGTTGCAATGATTGTTGTTTGTACTGTCATGATCGCCTTCCCGCAAATCGTCACATGGTTGCCAGGATTAATGCATTAGCTTTAGAGAGGGGGAACTTGAATGAATAAGCTATGGAAATTTTATAATTGGTTTGAAATGATCAAGAAGATTGGTGTCGTTATAAGTGGTTTAAGCATTATAGCGATGGTGCTTATTATTGTTTATGATGTGGTAATGCGCAATCTCTTCTCTAGCTCTATAAGAGGGGGCTTTGAGATTGTACAAAACTATTTAATGCCTCTGGTAGTCTTTCCGGGTTTAGCCTATATGTATTCCTCAGGTGTATTGCCGAAAATGGATATGATTTTGGAGAAATTTAAATCCAGCATGCAGAGAATCGTCATTATAGCGATGATTGCGATTGAATTATTTATTTTGGTGCTAATCGTTCAGTTCAGTTGGGAATATGCCATGAGCGGATTTGAAAGAAAAACGGCGTTTCCAGCAGCGGGTACCTTATATCCTTTATATCCATTATTCTTTTTAATTCCTATTGCCTTTGTATTAGTGATTATTGAAAATCTTTTTGTTCTCCTGAGAAATCTCTTGGTGAATGAACCGACATTCGTCATGAAAAAAGAGGATAAGGGACCCGAAGAGTTACTATAAATTGTAAAAGGAAAGAATGCCACTTGCGAAAAATTCATGTTGTAACACAAAAAGAAGCTGTGGAAGAGAATAGACTAGTAGATTGCACGGCTGTTATTTTGGATGTTTTCCTTGCTACCTCGACAATATGCTTTCTATTACAAAATAACTATCAGCCTGTCTACGCTGTTGGTGATAAGGAAAGTGCACTGGATATTAAAGAGAAAATCGATGGTCCGACATTACTTTTAGGAGAAATAAAGGGGAAGCCGATACCTGGTTTTGTCTATCCAGATCCAACTAAATTAAACCATGCTAAAGCAGAAGTGAGTGCTATTATTTGTTCGACAAATGGAACCAAAGCGATTAAAAAGTGTGAGAGCGCAAAAAACGTGTTCATATCTTCTTTGGTAAATGGTCATTGTGTAGCTGAGAGCATCCATCTAAAAAAGGATTCTTCATCCATCGTTTTAATTTGTGCAGGAAATGACAATCGTTTTTCGATTGAGGATTTCGTTGGAGCCGGGCAGGTAATAGAGCATTTAATGCAAAAAGGAGATTATGCGCTTTCGGATTCTGCAACATTAGCAAGAGAAACTTATATAAATTATAAAATTGAGAAATTTGAGAGATTATTAAATTGTGAAACTGCGAATCTCCTTTCTTCATTAGATTACGAGGAGTCTGTTCAATTCGTCATAGATTATATTGAAAAACTGGATATTGTTCCGGTTTCAGCTGGAGAAAAAATTTTTCTGGAGACAAAGTAGTTATGTTTAGAGACTTAATTCATTCGTAAAGAGGTGTAAAAAATGAGTCTGCAAAATCAAGAAACGAAAAATCTTCCAAATTCGATCAACTGGAAAAAACTTGAACAATATCTTCGGACAGCAATTCCTGAAATCCCACAAGGGGAACTGGAAGCGAGGAAGTTTTCTGAAGGCTATTCCAATCTTACTTATTTGCTCAAGATTGGGGACTGGGAAGCGGTATTAAGAAGACCCCCTTTTGGAAAAATACCGCCAAAAGCCCATGATATGAATCGAGAATACCGAATATTGGCAAAAGTAAATCCGGTTTTTACTTATGCTCCCAAGCCATATGTGTATTGTGAAGATCCCTCCATTATGGATAAACATTTTTATGTAATGGAAAAGAAGCAGGGGATCGTCATTGATGATGAATTGCCAAAGCAATATAATAACTCGGAAATTGCAGGACCAATGATTTCTAATAGTGTCATTCGCACTCTAGTGGAACTTCAGTCAGTTGATTACAAATCAGCTGGTCTACAGGATATTGGCAGGCCTCAAGGATTTTTGGAAAGACAGGTGCTAAATTGGATAAAACGATATGCGTCAGCGAAAACAGAGAATATTTCTAATATTGAGGGACTTGAGAAATGGTTAAAGGAAAATCTTCCTGAAAATCCAGAAACAACGATAGTTCATAATGATTTTAAATTGAACAATATGATATTTGATGAAAATTCCCCATCGAGGGTGGTTGGAGTGCTTGATTGGGAGTTGTCGACGATAGGCGATCCGTTAAGCGATTTAGGTGCAACAGTAGCCTATTGGGGACAGCAGGATGATCCTGATATGGGAATAAATATTATTACAGACCAACCAGGTTTTTACAGTAGACGCGCGTTTGTTGAGGAGTATGCAAACCTTAGTGGGCGAGACGTATCAAATATTGCCTATTATGTGACATTTGGGTTTTATAAATTAGCTGTCATTCTACAGCAAATCCATCATAGATGGAAAATAGGTGCTGTGGATGATGAACGTTTCGGTGGCTTAAATATTGCTGTAGCCAATTTAGTAGAAATGGCCAATCTAACTCGAACTAATCAACTTTTGTAGGGCATGCAGGAAGGTGAGATTATGAAGAATCCAAGTGATGAGCAAATCATTTTAAACTATGTGCCATTCAAAGTGGAATGTGGAAAAATAAAGGAATTTGCCCGCGCAATCGGGAGTAATAACCCGATTTATTTTGAACGAGAAATTGCGATTGAGCAAGGATACAAAGCTATTCCAATTCCACCTACTTTTTTTACTGTAATAGATTACTGGAATGATTGTGATTTTTATAAGCTGTTTGACTTGCTTCAAATAAATGCAAATAGTGTACTTCATGGGGAGCAACAATATCAATATTTCGAGGATGTGTATGAGGGAGATACCATTTCGTCGCAGTTAGTGGTTTTAGAGCAATACGAAAAGCGTTGCAAAAGATTTTATAAACTACAAACGACTTATAGAAATCAGCTCCATCAAAGGGTAGCTATTGGTCAAGCGACACTAATTCAAATTCTGGAGGACACGAATTGAAGCAACTTCCCTTAATAAAAAAATTACCGATAGAAGCAATAGATTTAGTGAGATATTCCGGAGCATCAGGTGATTTTAATGAAATTCACACAGTACCGTCCAAGGCTTTATCTAAAGGCTTCCCAAATATTATAGCCCATGGAATGCTATTGATGGGATGGTGTACTGGAGCGATAAACGAATGGTTTCCAACAAGGAAATTACACCAGTTCAAGGTACGTTTTCAATCTGTCGTAACCCCTGGTATGGAATTAACAATGAGGGGGCGATGGGAGGAAAGAAATAATGGGCATGATTACGGTGAAATTGAATTAATAGATTTAAATGGAGAGATCAAATTGGCAGGCTCTTTTGTGTTGAAGCAGGCTTTTGCAAAGTGAGGGGGAATAACCATTGTTTGATAATTTATCACTGCCGGTCATTGTTGCACCGATGTTTTTGGTATCATCAGTAGATTTAGTAATTGCTTCCTGTAGGAGCGGTGTAGTGGGGTCAATCCCGATGCTGAATGCGCGAACGGAAGAAACTTGCGAAGCCTGGCTGAAAGAATTGAAAGAAAAGCTTCCAATAGAACCTTGGGCTGTTCAATTTGTTGCGCATAAGACAAATAAAAGACATGATGCCGATTTGGAACTGATCAGAAAATACCAACCTCCTATCGTTATTACCTCCTTAGGTCATCCAGGTGCAGTTGTGGAGATTGTACATGAGTATAATGGGTTAGTATTTTCGGATGTGGCAACATTAAAACATGCCAAAAAAGCTGCAGCAGCTAATGTTGATGGGTTAATCCTTGTTTGTGCAGGGGCAGGTGGGCATGGCGGTATGCTGAATCCTTTCGGTTTCTTGAGTGCTGTTAAAGAATTTTGGGATGGTTATACCATTTTAGCTGGAGGAATATCCAGTGGTAAAGATGTGCTTGCAGCGAAGATTATGGGGGCTGATTTTGCTTACATGGGTACTAGATTTATTGCTGCAAGCGAAAGTGTCGCATACGAAGATTACAAGCATATGCTGATAGATTCTTCAATTGAAGATATTTTATATACGGATTCTTTTAGTGGAGTACATGCAAATTACTTAGTACCCAGTCTACTGAAAAACAATATTGATCCAAATAATTTAAAGCCTAGAGAAACGGTGGATTTGTCCCATATGGTGGATGTGAAAGCATGGAGGGATATATGGTCTGCTGGGCATGGCGTTTCTAATATTAAATCGATTGAGCACATATCCACTATAGTTTCTCGACTTGTAAAAGAATTTGAAAGTGCCAAAAAAGGAGTCACTCTACATGTCTGAAACGTTAATAACTTCTATTGAAAATGGAATTATGACAATTCGTTTAAACCGTCCACATGCATTAAATGCTTTTAATGAGAAAATGATGGAGGAATTAATCGATTCCTATCAAAAGGCTGACGCTGATCCAAATGTAAGAGTCATTATTGTAACTGGAAACGGCCGAGCTTTTTGCGCGGGTATGGACCTTGCTGAAGGGGAGGATGTCTTTAGCTCGGCTGAAACTGTTGAGGATTTTCGTGATATAGGCGGAAAAATTAGCCTTACTATTTTCGAATTAAAGAAACCGGTCATTGCTGCAATCAACGGGGCTGCTGTTGGAATTGGTATAACAATGACTTTGCCTATGGATATTCGCATCGTAAAAAAAGGTGCAAAAGCTGGATTTGTATTTGGCAGAAGAGGAATCGGTCCTGAAGCGGCAAGCGGCTGGTTTCTGCCAAAGCTTGTTGGCATTTCCAAGTCATTGGAATGGGTACTGACAGGGAGAATGATCGCTTCTTCAGAGGGAGTAGAGGCAGGATTATTTCAATATGAAGCAGAGGACCCATATGAAAAAGCATTGGAGATAGCCAGGGAAATTGTTGACCGTACATCAGCTGTTTCAACTGCCTTTTCAAGACAATTATTATGGAACATGCTAGGTTCTGAACATCCACACGAGTCACATCTAGTGGAGTCAAAATTTCTTTATTGGGCATCTACGAAAAGTGATGCCAAAGAAGGAGTAAGGTCATTTTTAGAAAAAAGACCTGCTCAATTTAACATGAAGGCACAAGAACTTCCGAATTTTTTCGAGGAATAATACTGCGGCCAAAAGGATTTATAAAGAAAAATACTAGGTAGTTAGGGGCTGGGAGATTGAGAGTAGCTGTTCTAGGTGCTGGTACAATGGGGAATGGAATCGCACAGGTAATTGCTGATGCTGGATACGAGGTAATTTTATGCGACAAACAGCAGGACGTTCTGAATAATGCATTCACAACGATTGAAAAAAATCTTTCAAGAGTTTATAAAAAGCAGGGGAAAAGCTTGGAAGATGTAAGTGTAACCCTCGAAAGAATCAACTTCACCACAGAACCCTGCGAGCTAAAGGATGCAGATTTGGTTATTGAGGCCATTGTTGAGAATATGGAAACAAAAAAGAAGGTATTTACCGAGCTAGATGCAATCTGTAAGGAAGATACAATAATCGCTTCCAATACATCGGGTTTGAGTATCACAGAATTGGGAACTTCCACATTAAGAGCAGAAAAGGTGATAGGGATGCACTTCTTTAATCCTGTTCCTATGATGAGTCTTGTAGAGGTTGTTAAAGGAGCTGATACTTCAAACGAAACCTATGAGAAAGTGATGAAATTTGTCGATTCCATTGGGAAAGAAAGCATAACGATACTGGATGCGCCATTATTTGTGGTAAATCGAATCTTGGTACCGATGATCATGGAAGCAATTTTTGTTTTAAGTGAAGGAATTGCAACTGCTGAAGATATTGATAAAGGCATGCAGTTAGGTGCTAATCATCCAATTGGTCCCTTAGCTTTAGCAGACCTTATTGGCTTGGATACTTTGTTATATGTGGCTGAAACTTTGCTGGAGGAAACAGGTGATTCAAAATATAGGGTTCCTGCTCTTTTGCGGCAAAAGGTACGTGCAGGGCAGTTAGGAAGAAAAACGGGTAGAGGATTTTATGAATACTGACTTTCTCCAAACACCTACTTTTTGGGTAGGTGTTTTCTAGCTATTGGAGCATCCTAAGTACAATAATCTAACAAAACTTAAAGCGATTCATGACGTAAAAGACTCACTCTAAGGTATAATAGAACCACAGTAAATTATTGAAGGAAGTGCAGTGCCACAATGTTAAACAAATGGGAAGGCATTGTTTTAAAATCGCGAGCTTATGGGGAGTCGAACAAAATTGTAACACTCATGACGCGAGAAGCCGGGAAGGTAACAGTCATGGCCCGAGGTGCAAAAAAGCCAACTAGTCGATTAGCTGGTGTTACCCAAACCTTTATGCACGGGATGTATATGGTGCAAAGAACAACAGGGATGGGAACATTGCAACAAGGAGAGCACTTAGCCTCCATGCGGCATATTCAAACAGATATCATGGCTACAGCGTATGCAAGCTATATTGTAGAGCTTGTTGATAGATTAGTAGATGAAGGACCAGAACCGTTTGCATATGAAGTTCTATTGCAAGCGCTGAATGCGATAGAGGAAGAGCATGATCCAGAAGCCATCAGCTTGTTTGTTGATTGGAAGCTGCTTCCATATACAGGAGTTCAACCTATATTAAATTCCTGTGCATCATGCGGTTCCTTCGATGGAGAATTTGCTTTTTCATTTTCGCAGGGCGGTTTTTTGTGTCATCGCTGTTTCCATCAGGATCCATATATCATCCGGCTTTCTCCGACACAGTTAAAATTAATAAGGATGTTCTATAACGTACCGATTGAACAAATTGGGAAGCTGGACTTGAAAAAGGGGACAAAACAGTTTATCAAGAAAATCGTAACGACTATCTATGAAGAACAAACAGGGATCCGATTAAAATCCCGATCGTTTATCGAACAATTGGAAAGAACCCCATTATTGACTAGAAGGACAAGTAATGAGGAACCGGAAGATTAAATGGTTACAAAATTTTTCGAATGATGTCCAACACATCTTCTTTGATTGCTTGCCAAAATAATTGGGAGGATTGATCAAAAAATCGTCCTTCCAAATTTAGTTTATAATTTTCATGGAGGTACTGGATTTGGTCATAGTAAAAATGCAGCCGATGATTCATTTGACTGATATCGATATTTAGCTCCATATAGCCATCTACTAAAGCCTGCAAATCACTCATTTGTTTACGAAGTTGATCGTGCATTTGCGAGTGAAACTGACCTAATCTAAACTGATTATTTGCTTGACTGCGATGATAGTTGAGGGATTCGTTTAAGGATTCGAGTTTAGAATTCGCTGTTAATAAAATATGATGATGTGCCAGATGTTCAGGTAATTCTTTATTTAAGATTTCGCGAACGAGGACTAGAAGCTTTTCAGCCGAACAAATTTCTGCGCTTTCTTGTTTGGGTTGTTTAAATAAAGTGTGAAAGAACATCAATCCCACCTCGATTTTTTATTTTCATTATAATCTAAATTTTCTAATAAATCATCTCTTAATTGAACAAAATGAACAAAAGGAACAAAACAATGCAAAATAGTTTACTTTAAACATTTCTTATAAATTCAATTAAAAGATTTACATACTTTAGCAGCTATTTTGAGGCAAGCAAAATAGCTGGAGAATGCAACTGCAAAAAAATTGGTTTAATTAAATGATAATAGGGATAATCTTTGGTTTTTCGAAGTGGCTAGATTCAAAAATATACACTCTACTCCTAAAGAATAGGAGGGGAGGGGCTTAGTTGAAGTTTTGTATAGAAAATGGAATAACTATAGGGATAAAAAAAGGGGTTGCTTCAGAAATGTCAGTAAAATGACTTTCTGAAGCAATCCCTTTTCAATAGTAGATTCGAAAATGTTTTTCAATATCTACTTTAACTCCAATCTAACAGACTTGCACCTGTCGCAGGCTTTCGGTGCAGAACTCGCATATTTTTTGAGCTAATTTAAATCTTAAAATTGTAGGTGCTTTTCAATATAAGCTTTAACCTCAGTAATCGGCATGCGCGTCTGTTCCATGCTATCTCTATGACGTACTGTTACTTGGCCGTCTTCTTTTGAGTCGAAATCGTATGTGATGCAGAATGGAGTACCGATTTCGTCTTGACGACGGTAGCGTTTACCGATGGATTGTGATTCATCATAATCCACTGGGAATGATTTGCGTAGATCAGCCCATACTTCACCAGCTTCATCTGCTAATTTTTTTGATAATGGTAAAACAGCTGCCTTGAAAGGAGCAAGAGCAGGGTGGAAGCGTAAAACAGTACGAGAATCGCCGCCTTCTAGTTCTTCTTCTTCATAAGCGTCACATAAGAATGCTAAAGTCACTCGGTCGGCACCTAGTGATGGCTCGATGCAATATGGTACATAGCGTTCGTTTGTAATTGGATCGATGTAAGTAAAATCTTCACCCGAGTGTTCCATATGCTGTTTTAAGTCAAAATCTGTTCGGTCTGCGATTCCCCATAGCTCACCCCAGCCGAATGGGAAGCGGAATTCGATATCGGAAGTTGCATTTGAATAGTGAGATAACTCATCATCTTCATGGTCGCGTAGACGCATGCTATCTTCTTTCATGCCTAAGTTTAATAGCCAGTTTTTACAGAATTCTTTCCAATATTGGTGCCATTCCAGATCTTCACCTGGCTTACAGAAGAATTCCAATTCCATTTGCTCGAATTCACGCGTACGGAAAGTGAAATTACCCGGTGTAATTTCGTTACGGAATGATTTACCAATTTGTGCGATACCAAATGGTGTGCGTTTACGCATTGAACGCTGCACATTCTTAAAGTTAACGAAAATTCCTTGTGCTGTCTCAGGACGTAGGAAAATTTCGTTTGTTGAGCTTTCTGTTACACCTTGGAATGTTTTAAACATAAGGTTGAATTGTCGGATATCCGTGAAGTCGTTTTTACCACATTCTGGACAAGTAACAGAAAGTTCTTCCATCTTAGCTTTCATTTGGTCAAAGCTCATACCGTCAACAATAATTTCTTTACCTGTTTTTTCTAAAGACGCATCCTCGATTAATTTATCCGCGCGATGACGAGCCTTACAAGATTTACAGTCGATCATTGGGTCGTTGAAGTTTCCAACGTGTCCTGAGGCAACCCAAGTGCGAGGGTTCATCAGGATGGCTGCATCAAGACCTACATTGTATTCAGATTCTTGAACGAATTTTAGCCACCATGCTTTTTTTACATTGTTTTTTAATTCCACACCTAGTGGGCCGTAATCCCAAGTGTTTGCAAGACCACCGTAGATTTCGGAGCCAGGGAAGACGAAACCACGATGTTTTGCCAAGCTGACGATTGTTTCCATAGATTTTTGAGCCATAAAAAATTCCTCCTATTATAAATAAAAATATAAAAGCACCCGTCTCCGGGCTTTTTGGCCCGGGGACGAGTGCGTATTTACACCCGCGGTTCCACCCCGCTTGATTGTCGGTTGAAGTAAAGCGCATCGCTCTGGCGTCACTTGTCAAAAATTAATCCTCATGAACCTCTAGTTCACTGCGGTTAATTTTCTCCGCGTTCCTTGTCTGACAATCGCTTTCTTTCTAGCCTCTGTCGGCAAAAGTTTAGCACATCGCAAACAGCGTCGCTATCTCTAACATAACAATCCTCTTTTAGAAAATTGGCTCAAGGGTGCCGTTTCTCTTTTCGTGTAGGCTTTCACCGTTTCCTACTCGCTTTTTTGAAAAGATACTTATTTGTCCTCTCATTGCCTATATAAACTTCTATCGATATTTTATGCTATTCTCTCGAACTGTGTCAATATTATAGCTTTTGATTATTTCTTCGCAAATATCTTTAAATTAGTATATAATATTTAAGGAAAAGTATAACACTATTTGAAGCGGGTGAGTCCAATCGAACTCAATAAACGTCAAGACACGATTCTGCAAATCGTAAAAGAAAATGGCCCAATCACAGGTGAACAAATTGCAGAACGTTTAAATTTGACCCGGGCAACTCTACGACCAGATTTAGCGATCTTAACGATGGCTGGTTTCTTGGATGCTAGGCCTCGTGTTGGATACTTCTATTCAGGGAAGAAAACAATGACTACAGCAAGTGAATCGATGATGAATTTAAAGGTAGGCGATTTTCAGTCCCTGCCAGTTGTTGTTTCAGAAAATATGACGGTTTACGATGCAATCGTTCAATTATTCCTGGAAGATGTAGGTACATTGTTCGTTGTAGATGATCAGTCCCATCTACAAGGTGTTTTATCGAGAAAAGATTTGTTAAGAACAAGTATTGGGACACAGGAACTGACAAAAATACCAGTTCATATTATTATGACAAGGATGCCTAATATTGTTTATTGTAAAAAATCAGATTCACTAATCGGGGCTGCTAAAAAATTAATTGAACGTCAAGTCGATTCTCTTCCTGTTGTCAATGAAACAGAAAAGGGTCTTGAAATTGTTGGCAGATTAACAAAAACCAGCATCACTAAAGCGTTTATTTCATTAGCTGAAACCCATGATTTATAAGGAGTGCTAATTTGAAAACTTTAAAAGTATTCGTTGTATCTGATTCAGTAGGGGAAACAGGTGAACAGGTTGTTAAAGCCGCAGTTTCACAATTTCGTCCAAACTTTGATAATACTATAATTCGCAAGTTTCCTAATATTGAAAATAATGATCATGTTGAAAAAATCGTTGAAATTGCAAAAGAACAAGATGCAATCATAGTCTTTACTTTAGTAGAAGACAAAATGAGAAGGTTCATGATGGAAAGCTGTGATCAGGAAGAGGTTCAGTGGATAGATTTGCTAGGACCAATAATTCATCTATTTGAAGAAAAAATCGGAGAGCAGCCAAGGGAAGAGCCTGGACTTGTTCATAAATTAGATGCTGATTACTTCAAGAAAATCGAGGCCGTAGAATTTGCCGTTAAGTATGATGATGGCAGAGATCCAAGAGGTCTATTGTTAGCAGATGTAGTCCTGGTCGGTGTATCGAGAACTTCAAAAACTCCGCTCTCCCAATACCTGGCACATAAACGCTATAAGGTGGCAAATGTACCGCTAGTGCCCGAAATCAATCCGCCCGAGGAATTATTCTTAGTTGATCCAAAAAAATGCTTTGGGTTAGTCATTTCGACTGATAAGCTCAATGTGATTCGAAAGGAACGACTAATTGCGCTTGGTTTAAATGATGATGCTATTTATGCTAAGCCTTCTCGAATTGAGCAAGAAATTGAACATTTTAACAAAGTAGTTGAACGTATTGGATGTTCAGTAATCGATGTGACAAATAAAGCTGTGGAAGAAACAGCAAATGTCATTATAGAAAAAATAGAACAAAATAAATAATTTGAACCGCCTCTTCTTTAAACGAGGAGGTTTTTTTTCGCGAATTTGGGATACATATAAGAAGTCAGTACTTTATCTATAGAAAAAATTCGATAACAGAGAAAAAATACAATTTTTTTA